>JAQGJO010000349.1 GCA_028290595.1 Hyphomicrobiales bacterium
AGGCCGAAATGGAACGCCTGGCTGCCGAAGCCGTGGAACGGGAACGTGCAATTGAAGCCGCGCGTCTCGAGGTGGAAGCCGCGAAGGTTGCCGAAGAAAACGCCCGCAAGGCGGCGCGCGCCGACCAGGTCGCAAGGCTGCTGGCCGACGAGGCCTCGCGCAAGGCGCAGCGTGATGCCAAGTACGCGGCCCGCAAGGCCCGCGCGAAATAGGCTTGTTCAGTCTGTAGAGACCTTCTCCCCGGCGCCCAAGGGCGCCGGAGGCATTTCTGGCGGTATCGCCTGGCTTTCAGTAAATTTGTCGACATCGGAAGGCGATTGGCCGCCTGGCCACCGCTGAGTAAAATCCCTTAAGCATAAACTGGCGTTTACCAGGCGATCTCCCCGCCATGCACAGTGCGTAAACCATGCGAGGGATAGGTTTTGAGACCTCGTGAGGTCTCGTGCATGATATTTTCCGGCGCCCTCCGCAAATTGAATGACCCGGACAAATCCTGGTCCATTCTGGCGATCAAGATTCTGGCTCCGCTCGCCTGCATCGGGGTGCTGTCGTTGTTCGCGCAAGTCCTTTCCGGCGCCCGCACCGATGCGCATCGCAACGCAAGCGCGTCAGCCCTCAACCTTGCAACTGTGCTGTCCCAGGACATCGCGCGCAACTTCGAGCTTTATGATCTGTCCCTGCAGGGCGTGGTCACGGCAATGGCCGATCCGGGGATCAGCACGGCCACACCCTCCATCAGGCAATTGGCGCTGTTCGATCACGCATCCGGAGCGCGGTATCTCAACCGGACGATCGTGATCGATGCGGAGGGGAATGCCATCGCTGAATCGCGGCCGGGCCCATCGCGGCCGGAGAATCTCTCAGACCGGGCGTATTTTACCATGCACCGGGACAAGCTGGTCGATGGTCTGTTTATCAGCAAGCCCATCCAATCGCGATACGACGGTGATTGGATCATCACGCTCAGCCGGCGGTACAATCGCCCTGACGGGTCCTTCGGCGGTGTCGTGGCCGGCAGTCTCAGCCTGGGATATTTTCAATCACTGTTCATGAACCTGAAAACCAGCAAAGACGACCTCTTTCGCATCCTTGCGACCGATGGCACTTTGATCATGCGCCAACCCTATCGGTTGCCGGAAATAGGCAAAGACTTTTCGCGTACCGACCTGTTCAACTATTTTCCTGCCGAGCAATCAGGGGTTCACGACCGGAAATCCTCGCTAGATGACGTGGATCGCATCTATGCTTTCGCTCGCGTGCCAAATTTTCCGTTCATCGTGACCGTCGCGTCATCGAAGACGCAGATCGAAATGGCGTGGAAGGAAAAGGCCGTCAGCCTCGGATTGATGATGCTTTCCCTGGCCGCCATCATCCTGGCGCTGGGTGTCTCGCTGGCGCGCGAATTCAGTCTCCGGCGCAAGACCGAAGGCAAGCTTGCAGCCACGGCGTCGCGGCTCGAATTCATGTCGCGGACAGACCGGCTGACCGGTCTGAACAATCGGTGGGCATTCGATGAACTGGTGGCCAAGGAATGGAAGCGCGCCATTCGCGAGCAAACCGAATTCTCGATCCTGATGATCGATGTCGATCATTTCAAGCGCTACAACGATGAGCACGGCCATCTGCGCGGCGATGGGGCTTTAATCCAGGTGGCGGAATGCATCGAAAAGCATATCAAGCGACCGGCCGACGTGAGTGCGCGTTTTGGCGGTGAGGAATTCGCGGTGATTTTGCCCGTGACCGCGGCGGCGGGTGCGATGAAAGTCGCTGAAGACATCCGTAATTCGGTCGCGCTGGTGCATCTTGGCAATCCCGGCATGCCGAGCCTGACGGTCAGCATCGGCGTCACCAGCACCATACCGGCGAGGACGGCCGCTTTCGATCAGGCCTTCAACATCGCCGACAAGGCTCTGTACCTTGCAAAGAGCGGCGGCAGAAATCGGGTCGTCTATCAGCCGGTCGAGATTGCCAATGAATCGCTGACGTCGACTGCCTAGCTTTGACCTATGCATCAATCGGCTGGGCTCTGTTCAACCGATAGAATCGTCAGAACGTGGGAGCGCTCGTCGAGCGTGGTCCAGTCGATTGCCTGACCTACGGACAGGCCTATCAGCGCAGCACCGATCGGGGTCAGAATCGAGATCCTGCCTTGTGCGATATCGGCTTCCGCGGGATAGACGAGCGTCACCGATCTCTCGCTTCCATCATCGGTCTGGTAGCGCACCGTCGAGCCCATTCTGACGACATTGTCGGGCAGCTTGTCAGGGGCAAGAACCGTCGCTCGCTCCAACTCGGCGAGCAGAGTTTCAGCCACGTCCGGTGCGCGATCGCTGGCTTCGAGCGCGAGGCGTCCGAGGCGATCGCAGTCAATATCGTTGAGGACGATGTGCGGCTTCTGCGACACGTTCGACTTATACATGTTCAAATCCTTATTCATGGCGGGAAGGTACGCAGCAATCTTTTGCTGGACCTGGAACCACGGCACTTCTTCAGCAGGGAGAGTTTATCCGTGTCATCAAGCAACCAAATGGCCGGCAATGCGCCAGCGATTTGGAATCAATTGCAATGACAGGATGTTGCTATGACAGCAGGTCTTGGCGCCCCGAACTCGGGGCAAAGCAAACCGAGCCGGGGCTAGTGTTCCACGATCGGGCATGCCCGATTGGTCGAGAAAAACTGGATATGGCTAAGCGACGTTTGCATCCACCCAAGATGGGGGTTCTGTCTGCCATGTCAAGTTTTCGGTGAATTGCCTGTTAAATCAACCCGAAGCGGACCAGAATCCTATTCGGTTGAAACGCGGCCCAGGATGCCCTGGGCCTGATCCAGGATCTTCTGGTCCAGCATCTTTTCCAGGTCCACGTTGGAAACGTCGGACCCCATCGCCCGGTACCAGGACTGCTGGTCCCGCAGGCCGGCGCGTGGAATGTCGGCATTGGGGTCCATATAGCTCCATTCGATCTGGTCGTAGAGGGCAGGGTCTTTCAGCGTCGTGTACTTCACGCCGATGTCGATGACTGCCTTGCGGTTGGGGCCGTGCTTCATCGCCTCATAATAATCCCGCAACCCCTTAAGATAGCCGACCGTGAAGGCCAGCGCCTGCTTCGGGTTCTGGTCCATCCAGTCCTTGTTGAACAGAACGACGGAGGATTCGAGCGCCGGTTTCGAAATCTCCTGGGAGGCGCGGCGGAACACGTAAGACGTCTTCTGCAGCCCGTAGAGTGTCACGAAAGGTTCCACCACAATACCGCCATCGATAGCTTTGGACTCCATGGCCGCGCCCATCGACGGCCAGGGCATGTAGACGATCTCGACGTCCTTCAGCGTCAGGGAAACGCTTTTGAGCATGCGGCCAAGCATGTATTCCAGCGAAGAGGCAGGCGCGTTGATGGCGATCTTGCGCCCCTTCAGGGATGCCAGCTCGTTCTTGCCATCGTTCAGGTCGGTGCGCATGATCAGCGTGTCGCTCGAAAAGCCCGGTTCGTCGCGCGTGCGGCCCATGACGATGCGGACCGGCCAGTCGCGGGCAAAGGCGTTGAAGAGGGCGGCGCTGACGCTGCCGCCGACGACCTGCACCTGATTTGTCGAGAGTGGAAGGGTCGCTGCAGCACCGGAGCCGATCCGCTGGATGGTGACGTCAATGCCCTCCTGTTTGAAATAGCCCTTCTCGACGGCGATATAGATGGGGATGTCGGCAATGATGCCCTGATCGCCGACGACCATCTGCTGTGCCTGTGCCGCACCGGAGAAAGCGGCAGCCAGTGCGCCGATCATGGCCAATTGCACGTGACGTTTGAAACTCGATTTGGCCATTGCAATTCCTGACGATTGAGCCAACGATGGACTTTGTATTTGGGACCGAAGCAAAACGTCGCCGGACTAAGTTGTCAATAGCAACAGGTTGAAAAGTCTATCGAGTAGGCATCTGCACTCATGGAAGCGCGCCCTGGATTCGCTTTGGGCAGATCAGTCCTCCGGGCTTGTTCATGGCTAGTTGTAGTTGACAACTACATCTGGTTGTATGTTACATTTCAAAAATACAGCGGAGTTTGGAGCGGGCTCATATGCAAACGGCAGAACCGATCAGGTTGTCCACTCTTTCAACCGATTATGCCCGCACCAGCCATGACACTCTGGCCGGCCGCTATCTTCGCCGTTTCTGGCAGCCTGTCTATCATTCCGCCGATCTGAAGCACGGGCGGCCGGTGCCCATTCAGATCATGGGAACGAACTATACGCTTTATCGCGGCAATAGCGGCTGCGCCGTTCTCACCGACTCCCGCTGCCCGCATCGGGGCACGCAACTCTCCAGTGGCTGGATCGAAGGCGATGACCTTCGCTGCTTCTATCACGGATGGAAGTTCGCGAAGGACGGCGCTTGCGTCGAACAGCCGGCCGAAGAGTCGAAGTTCTGCGATCGCGTCAAACTTCAGCCGCGGCCGGTGCGGGAATATCTCGGGCTGATCTTCGCTTATCTCGGTGAGGGAAATCCGCCGGAGTTTCCGCTTTATCCGCAGTTCGAGAAATTCGAAGGCCTGCTCGAAGTCGATTCTTACTTTCGTCACTGCAACTATTTTCAGAATGTCGAGAACGCGCTGGATATGAGCCATGTGGCGTTCACGCATGCCAACAACAGCGCCTCGTTCCAGTCGATCGGGCTCGGCAGCAATCTGAAGGCCCTGGAATCCGATTGGGGTGTTGCCTATACATTCCGCCGCGAGGATGGCGAGTTGCGGATACAGCAGTTCGGTATGCCGAACATTTTCTACATGACCGCCTTGCCGACGGACCCGGAGATCGGCTGGCAGGAATCCCTGTTCTGGTGGGTGCCGATCGATGACGAGCGGCACATGCAGTTCAGCCTGCACCGTGTGCCGGTTTCCGGCAGCGCCGCGGAAACCATCGACGCGCGGCGGCAGAAGCGGCGCGCCGAAATCGACATTCCGCATCAGGAAGCCTGCCGACAGATTTTGCGCGGCGAAAAGCGGATCGAGGATTTCGACGAGCGCCGTATCGACCTCGTGCGGCTGCAGGACGATGTCGCCCAGATCGGGCAGGGCATATTCGCCGACCGTAACCACGAGCAGATGGGCCGCGCCGATGTCGGGGTTGTCGCTATCCGCAGGCTGTGGCGGCGCGAACTGGAAGCGCTGGCGAATGGCGGAGGCCTGAAGGACTGGCATCTGACCGACGACATCCGGCCGCGCGCCTGGGGCATTGCCAATACGCTGTCGCGCGTCGGCCACGACAATGATGACGTCAGCGCGCAGGCTTTGGCGAGGATTATCGACATCCGGCCGCATATTGAAATCGACATCCAGCTCAAGGCCCTGCACAGCGCCGACCGGAGCTTTGGGTAGCAATGCCGGGATAAGACTGCAGATATGAACGAGTTCGCGAAACAGTTGCATGATTTGCCGGCAGTGCCCCCGGTGCTGTCGCTGGCGGAGAGAGACCGGCGCTGGAGCGGGCTGCAGGCGCTGATGCGGGCGCGGTCGCTCGGAGCGATCGTCGTCGGCAGCTTTCAGGGGCGCGAACGGCTCGAGAGCTATCTGATCGACGATTTTCTGGATTGCATCGTCGTCCTGCCCCAGGCCGGCGAGGCGATCCTGATCTCGTTCTCCGGCAGCCGTATCTCACGCATGTATGAAAGCCAGGATCGCGGTTGCGATGTCTGGGTCAACGACGTGCGGGTCGGCGCCGGCGGCAGATATGTTGGAGAGGTGCTGGAGGGGCTCGGGCTGGCTACGGCGCATATCGGCATCGTCGGCTATGGTCCGACCGCGCCGGGCGAGATGGAGGGGCTGCTTCCCGCCGGCTTTGAACGGTCGCTGCGGCAACGGCTTCCCCAGGGTGTGCTTGAGGATTTCACCCAGGACCTGACCGATTTCATCCTGGTCAAGAGCGATGAAGAGCTGGCGCTGCTTCGCTATGCGGCGGGCGTCAGCGAGCACGCCTGCCGGGCCATGATCGCGGCCTGCAAGCCTGGTGTCAGCGAGGCTGAAGTCTATGCCTCGATCATGTACGAAATTCACCGGCGCGGTTGCGATACGCGTTATCCCTTCCTCAGCCTGCAATCGGGGCCGAGCAATATCGCCTGGGGCGCGCCGCGCTGGAGCCTGCGGGCCGAGCCGCCGCGGATTCTGCAGACGGGCGATCTCATCCAGGCTGAAATCCACACGATGTATGGCGCCCAGGAATCGCAGGTGCAGATGTCGGTGGCTCTGGCGCCCGTCGATGACATCATCCGCAAATGCGAGGAGGTGGCGCGCGTCTCCTATGCGCGCGGCATGGAAGCTGTGCGGCCCGGCGTGACCTTTGCCGATGTCGTCCATGCCATGGCGGCGCCGATCCGGGATGCCGGCTGCTGGAGCAAGACGCCGCTGCTGCACACGCTGACGTTTGGAGCAACCGGCTTCACCAACGTCAATCGTGATCAGATTGCCGGAACCAGAGAAGGTTCGATCGAGGGAAAAATTGCCGCCGGCATACGGCGGGGCGATCTGGTGCTGGAAAAAGGGATGTCGCTTCAGCTCGAGCCGAATGCCTGCATCGGGATGCGCAGGGTCAATATCGGCGGCTCCGTCGTGGTCACCGAAGGCGGCTGCGAGGCGCTCAACGTCATTCCAACCCGGGTTCACTATGTCGGGTAGGACGCTGTTCTCTCCTTGGTTCTCTACTTGCCAGCTAAGACCTTTTTGCGCTTTCCATCCGCGACTGTCTTGCGCGCGCCGACGGCGGCCATGGTGCGCACGCGACGCGATGACGAGGTTGCCGGTTTTGGCGGCTCGGCCGCATTGCGGAGCGACTGTTCAACCTGGTCGAGCGAGGCAAACAGGTCGCGTTGCGCCTTTGCGCTCAGACCGGCAAATATCTTCGTCTGGATCGCCTGCATCTCATGCATCATTTCCACATAGAGATCGCGGCCGCTGTCTTTCAGGATCACGAATATGGAGCCGCTCATGGGGTCGAGCGTGCGGTCGAT
>JAQGJO010000376.1 GCA_028290595.1 Hyphomicrobiales bacterium
CCGCCAAGCGCGTGTCGGTGGCGCCGGATCTGCCGAGCATGCAGGAGGCGGGCGTGCCCGGCTTCGCCTATTCGGTAGTCTGGGGCGCCTGGTTTCCTAAGGGGACTCCGGATGCCATCTTCATGCAGATGCACGGCTGGCTCAACGAGATCGTCAAGCGGCCCGAAACCAATAAATTTGTCTTCGATGTGGGCGCCGAAGCCAGATTGTCGGAGACGCCGGCCGACATGGCGCGGCTGATCACCGGTGAATACCAGAACTGGCGCAAGATCGTCGAGGCGGCGAAAATCGGCAAGGAGTAGAGGGAGAAGGTGGCCCTTGCGCAGCAAGGGTCGGAAGAGGGTGCGATGCAGGTGGTCCTTAAGAATCTAAAGCACCGCTTTGATTCTCTCGAACACCATATTGCCGGCGCCCATCACGATTTCAGGTGATAGCGTTTCAATCTCCACTCTCGCCCTCATCCGCCCCTCGCTTCGCGAGGGCCACCTTCTCCCATAAATGGGAGAAGGATTCGCGTGGGTCTAAACGACGACCGACTCGAAGAACTTCGGCGACAGTTCCGGGCCCCATTGGGCGAGGTTTTCCGGCGTCGCCGGATAATCGCCGGGCTGTACGCCGGCGTTGAGCAGATCGCCATCGGCGTAATGTTCGAAGATATGGCCCCAGGGGCTGCGCCAGTAGTCGAACACCTGGCTGCCGAGCAGATGGCGGCCGACGCCCCATTCCTGCTTCCAGCCCTTGTTGTGCAGCCAGTAATGGCCGATCTGCACGGCATCCGGGTCCTGCACTTCAAACGAGACGTGGTGGACGTTGATGTCGCCTGGCGCATGCAGGGCGAAGATCGTGTGATGATCGGCCGGCTTGTCGCCGCGGTTGCAGCGCATGAAGGAGCCGAGCGTGACCTTCGGATCGTCGGGCACATGCAGACGGTCGGTCACCAGCATGCCGAGCGTGTCCTGCAGCCATTTGCGTGCGGCGTCGCCATCGCTGAACTTGAGCACGCAATGGCCGAGGCGGACGATCTTGGCGGATTCGTTCGCCGGCCGTTGCAGTTCGAACAGCCGGTTCTTCTCCCAGCCGAAATTGATCGCCAGCGGCTCGCGGATATCGATCTTCTCGGCGGGCGTCATGCCGTGAACGAGATCGATGCGATAGCCGTCGGGACCTTTCAGCCGCACGCGTTTGCCGCCGCCGGGCGCGTCGATATCCTCGATCGCCGAGGAGCCGGGCAGGCCAGCGGCCTCTTCGAGTTCGGCGGCTGAGCCCGCCAGCATGCCGACGGCGACGAAGCCGGGCTCGCCCTTTTCCGTCACGTGAATATAGGGATGGGTGCCGGCGCCGCGCATGAACATGCGGTTCTCGTCGCGCGCCACGGGATACATGCCGAAGTCGACGAGAAAGTTGGCCATCTTGTCGAGGTCGGGCGCGCGATAGATGACGTATACGATGTCCTGGACCTTAATCATTGCGTTTTCCTCCGCGCCCCGTTTTCGGGCAATCGCGATGGGGCGTAAATTTCCACTTTTTCGGGCGGTTGGGAAGCCCTTGTTGCGCGTCGCAGGCTGGCCAATCCGGGCGGAGTTTGCGACTGTGCACCAGAAGCAGAAATTCTGGAGAAACGCATGAGCGAGGGGTTCGAACATCCGGAAAAGCGCAAACGCCGGGCATTCAGGCAGCTTTTGGCAAAGAATGGCCTGTCGGTCATGCCGGGCGGGTTCAGCCCGATCTATGCAAAGATTGCAGCCAAGGCTGGATTCGAATGTTTCTTCGTCGCGGGATCGCAGATGTCGGCGTTCCTGCTCGGCGTACCCGATACCGGCGTGATCGGCCTGCGCGATATCGCCGATCATGCCCGGCATGTCGCGGCACGATCCGAAATCCCGATCCTGCTCGATTGCGACACCGGGTTCGGCAATGCGGTGAACGTGCATTTCACTGTGCAGGAGATCGTCCGTTCCGGCGTCGCCGGACTATCGATTGAAGACCAGGAAGCGCCGAAGAAATCCGGCACCAGCGCCGGACGGAGGGTCATCTCCACGCAGGAGATGGTCGGCAAGCTGCGTGCGGCTGTTGCCGCCCGCGACGAGATCGATCCGGATTTCGTCATCTGCGCGCGCTGCGATGCGCTCGGCGCCGAAGGCTGCTCTCCGGAAGATGCGATCGCGCGCTGCATCGCCTCCGCGCGGGATGGCGGCGCCGACCTCGTCTGGCTTAACTCCGCACAGACGTTGGAACAACTCCAGCAGGTCTGCGCGGCGACGCCGGCGCCGGTACTGATGATCTGGGGCGGCACGCCGCCGGGACCGGGCTTCGCCGAACTCGAGAAGACGGGGCTGCGTATCGCGCTCTATCCAACCTTGGCGGCATCCGCCGGCATGCATGCCGCCTGGCATCTGCTGGCCGACTTCCATGCGCGCGGCGTGGAAGCCCTGACCGACTGGCGTCGTGACATTGCCGGCAATTCTTACGGCATAATCGATTTCGCGGAGATGACCGGCTACAGCGGCGTCCGTGATCTTGAAGCTGAATATCTGCCGAAGGAGGCGCAACGCGACTATGCGTCAACCTGGGGCCATCAGCCGCCGCTCAGCGGCGGTGATCCGTCTGACAAGAAGAAAGACTAGGCGTTA
>JAQGJO010000407.1 GCA_028290595.1 Hyphomicrobiales bacterium
TTTTCCATTTCGGAAACGGCGGCGAATGGCTGCCAGTAACGGCGCATCAGGTTTCCGCACGGCGTGCCGGGCCCGATGCGGGTCAACATTTCATTCTGTTCGGAGGTCAGCATCGCGGTCTCCCTGCTAATCTTGATAGGCGCCTAACATTTATGATAGGTACCTAACATATTCCAGTTTCCCTGTCCAGAGACTGGAAGCTTTCGAAACTGGCCGCCCCTGCGCATTCAATCCTCTTGCCCATCCTCTTGCAAAGCAGCTTGGCTGCCCGTCATATCCGGCTGGTAGGAGAGCCAATGACCGAGTCTCACAATCATGCATCGGACGAACCTCGTGATCACGATCATGCGGCTGATCACAAGCATGACCATGGGCACGATCATGGACACGACCACGGACTTGCCGGCCACAGCCACGCGCCGGCCTCGTTCGGGCGCGCCTTCGCCATAGGCATTGGCCTCAACACCGCCTTCGTCGCCGTCGAGGCAGGCTATGGCTTCTACGCCAATTCCGTCTCCCTGCTTTCGGATGCAGGTCACAATCTCTCCGACGTGCTCAGCCTGGTCGTCGCCTGGATCGCCGCCATCCTCGCGGCCCGCGCGCCGAAGGGCCGATACACCTATGGCTTGCGCAGCTCATCCATTCTCGCCGCCCTGTTCAACGCCGTTTTTCTGCTGGTCGTCATCGGCGCGCTGAGCTGGGAAGCGATCTATCGCCTGGTCGCGGGCGGTGAACATGTCGCCGGCCGCACCATGATCGTTGTCGCCGCGATCGGCATCGGCATCAACGGCATCACCGCTTGGCTGTTTTCCTCCGGCGCGAAGAATGATCTCAACATTCGCGGCGCCTATCTGCACATGCTGTCAGACGCCGTCGTCTCCGCCGGCGTCGTCGTTGCCGGCTTCATCATTCTTTACACCGGCTGGAACTGGCTCGATCCCCTGGCCAGCCTTGCCATCAACGCGGTCATCGTCATCGGCACCTGGAGCCTGCTGCGCGACAGCCTCGATCTGTCGCTGAACGCCGCGCCACGCGATATCGAACCGGAGGCCGTGCGCGCCTATCTCACCGCGCAGACCGGCGTCGCCAAGATCCACGATCTACACATCTGGGCGATGAGCACGACGGAAACGGCGCTGACAGTCCACCTGTGCATGCCAGGTGGCCACCCCGGCGACGCCTTTCTCCTCGAGATCGCCCACGGCTTGAAAGAGAAATTCCGCATCGACCATCCGACCCTGCAAATCGAAACCAGCGCCGACACCGTCTGCGCGCTCGAGCCCGATCATGTCGTCTAGCAGCAAGACGACCAGCACACCCAAGATCGGCCAGGCCGCTTCGGACAAGACCTTCCCGAAAGCCACCATCGAGACCGGCGCGGTCGATCGCACCGCCCATCTCATCAAGGACGCCAGCAAAGCGATGGTGCGCGCGCTGCAGACCCGGCTTGCGGAACACGCCGTCGCCCACGGCCACTGGACCTTCCTGCGCATCCTGTGGAAAAGCAACGGCATCAGCCAGACCGAACTCAGCGAGCGCGCTGGAGTGGCGAAGCCCTCGACAGCCGCCGCGGTGAAGGCGATGGAAGATCTCGGCTATATCGAGCGGCGGCAGAAGGCGGACAACAAGAAGAAAGTCTACATCCACCTCACCGATGCGGGCCGCGCGCTGGAAACGACACTCGTGCCCGAGGCGCTCGACGTGAACGAAGTCGCCCTCGAAGGCCTGAGCGAACAGCAGGTGATCGCACTGCGCCAGACGCTTTCTAAAATTATTGACAATCTGGTGCGGGACGGAGAAAAGCGCACACGCAATACGACAGATTGACAATGTCGTGGACTGAACACACCGGATGCAACGGGGCCTGAACCGGCCCGTTTGTGTCTCAATCAAGAACGATACAAATCGCAGGCAGGCATAGTCTGCCTTAAGGGGCCATATGCTGGGCGTCGCTCTCTTGCTTGCGCAAGGTATTCTGTATTTTCTGACCATGGCGACGCTTTTTCGTGCGCGTGGTCGCCTAGGCATCGGCGTCTTCGTCTGTGCGCTCGGTGTGATGCATTTTCTCGAAACATATCTGGCCGCTGTCTTCTTCATTCCAATGCCCTTCGGGCTTATCTCGCCCGGCTCGACCATCATGTTCTCCGGCAAGCTGATGATGCTGCTGCTGTTCTACATCCGCATGGATGCCGAAACTGTCCGCCAGCCGATTTACGGCCTGCTGATCGGCAACCTCATGATCATCGCGCTGGCCTACTTGCTGCGCTTCATGCCGACAGCGGTCCTCGAAGGCCGGCAGCCAGATCTGAGCTTCCTCGACCAGATGGGCGTGCTGATGGTCTGGGGCACGGTGCTGCTGTTCATCGACAGCATCGCGCTCATCCTGCTCTATGAGAAACTCGGCAAGAGCCTGACGAGCAGCGTATTCGTCCGCGCCTTTATCGGCGCAGCCTGCGTACTGACCTTCGACCAGATCGGCTTTTATACCGCGCTACATTGGATTGCGGATGTGCCGATCAGTGCACTGCTTGGCGGCTGGATCGCAAAGATGATCGCCGCCGTCGCCTATAGCGCCATGTTGGCGGTCTATCTGAACTATTTCGAGCGCGACGAAACGCGTGTCGAGCCCGAGCATCTGGCGGACGTGTTCGACCGGCTGACCTATCGCCAGCGCTACGAAGACCTGCTTCGCAAGGCAGGCATCGATCAGTTGACGGGAGCCAAGGGCCGCGGCGAGTTCGAGGCTGCGGGTCAGATCAAGCTCGATCAGGCGCGCGCCGGCCGCCGCGAGTTGAGCCTCGCCATGATCGACATCGACAATTTCAAACTGGTCAACGACGGCCACGGCCATGTCATGGGCGATGAGGTGCTTCGCAACGTGGCGCAAACGCTATTGAAGTCGAGCAGGAACGAGGACAGCCTGTTTCGCTACGGCGGCGAAGAATTTGCTCTGATTTGCGAAGGCCTACCCCATAACGACGCGCTAGCACTGGCGGAGCGCCTGCGTCTGGCCGTACTCATGACGCCGCAACCCGCCATGCTGAAAGATGTCACAATCAGCATTGGTGTCGCCACCTACCCGCGCGATGCCGAGACCCTTGTCGATCTCGTACGTCACGCCGACGCCAATCTCTATCGCGCCAAACAATCAGGCCGCAACCGTGTGGTCGGAAGCGCAGACGAAGCAGCCGCAATGTAAAACGCGGGCCAGTGGCCCGCGTTTTCATTCATCTTATCACTTCTGCAAAGCTCAATGCACCGGCGCGGCCTCCGGCCGGCGTTCCGGCGCGGCCGCCGTTTCCGGATGTTCGATTTCGTGCGAGATATAAGTGTAGAACATCGGCACCACGAACAGCGTGAAGATCGTGCCGATCGACATGCCGGCCGCGATCACCAGGCCCATTGAGAAGCGCGCTGCTGCGCCGGCGCCCGATGCATAGAGCAGCGGCGCGACACCCAGCACCATCGCCGCCGTGGTCATGAGGATCGGCCGCAGGCGAACCCGCGCCGCCTCCTGCACCGCGACCAGATTGCTGACGCGATGCTTTATCTTGAACTCGTTGGCGAACTCGACCAGCAGAATACCATGCTTGGTGATCAGGCCGATCAGGGTAATGAGCCCCACCTCCGTATAGATGTTGAGCGTCGCCAGGCCCATGTTCAGAAACACCATCGCGCCGAACATCGACAGCGGCACCGACATCATGATGATGAACGGATCGCGGAAGCTTTCGAACTGCGCTGCCAGCACCAGATAGATGACGATGATCGCCAGTCCGAAGGCGAGCATGATCGAACTGCCTTCCTGGACTTCGAGACGGGACTGTCCGGCGAAATCTTCATAGAATCCGGTCGGCATTACGTCTTTCGCGATCGCCCGCAAAGTCGCCAGGCCGTCCGATGTGGTGACGCCCGGCAACGGCAGGGCGGACAGCGTCGCCGAGTTCAACTGGTTGAACTGTTCGATGGAGGCTGGCGCGGCATCGGTCTTAATTGTCGTCATCGCAGACAGCGGAACCATCGAACCGCTGGCAGACCGCACGTAATAGGTGCCCAGAAGTTCCGGATTCATGCGATCGAACTGCTGCACCTGGGTAACGACGTCATAGCTGCGGTTGTCGCGATCGAAGCGCGCCGTCAGCACGTTGCCGACAAGCGCGTTGAGCGTGTTGCCGATCTCGCGGATCGGAACGCCGAGCGCGGCGGCGCGGTCGCGATCGATGATGATGCGCGCCCGCGGCGTCTGATAGGTCACCGAATTCTGCACGACGATGAACTTGCCGCTCGCCATCGCCTTCAGGCGCACCTGTTCGGCCACTTCGAACGCCTGCGCCGGATCGCCGATCGTGCGCAAGGCATACTGGATGGGCAGACCGCCGCTCGAACCCGGCAGCGACGGCGGCGCAAACACGAACGCCTGAACGCCCGGATTCTCGCTGAGCATGGCCTGGATTTCCAACTTGGTCTGCGCGCCTGGTTTCTTGCGGGCCGCCCAGTCCTTAAGTTTGAAACCGACGAAACCGCCGCCATCGCCGGTGATACCGAGGATCATGAAGGTGGCGTCGATTTCGGGAATACGATCGAACGGCTGCAGGAATTTCGTGGCGAAGGCTGCCGTATAATCGATGGTGGCATATTGCGGCGTCAGTGCCAGACCGAGATAAGCGCCTTGGTCTTCCTCAGGCGACAGTTCCGAAGATGTCTTGCTGAACAGGAAGCCGGTGGTGCCGAGCAGCATCACGACGATCAACAACGTCACCGGCCGGTACGCCAACGAGCCGGAGAGCCGCCGTCCATACCAGTTTTCCAGCTTGGTGAAATTGCGGTCGACGAAATTGGCAAAGCCTCCCTGCCCGCCTTCGCCATGCGCCTTCAGCAGCTTCGACGACATCATCGGCGTCAGAGTGACAGCGATAATGCCCGAGATGATGACCGCGCCCGCGAGCGTGAAGGCGAACTCGCGGAACAGCGAGCCCGTCAGGCCTTGTGTGAAGCCGATCGGCGCATAGACAGCCGCCAGGGTGATCGTCATCGAGACAATGGGGACGAAGATTTCCTTCATGCCGACGATCGCCGCGTCGACCGGCGTCAATCCCTCCTCGATGTGTCGATGGATGTTCTCCAGCACGACGATGGCGTCGTCGACCACGAGACCGATGGCCAGAACCATGGCGAGCAGGGTCAGCAGATTGATCGAATAGCCCAACGCGTAAAGCACGAAGCAGACGCCGATAAGCGACAGCGGAATCGTGACGATGGGGATCAGGACGGACCGGAATGAGCCAAGGAACAGCAGGATGACCGCGATGACGATGAGCGCCGCTTCGCCGATCGTCTTGAACACTTCCGCAATCGAAGCCGAAATGAAGCTCGATGCGTCATAGACGATTTCGACGGTCATGCCCTTCGGCAGGGTCGCGCGGATATCGGCGATGCCGCGCGTGACCTCTTTGGCCACGTCGAGCGGATTGGCTGACGGCGTCGGCGTAATGCCGATGAACACGCCTTCACGCCCGTTGAACGAAACCCTGGTATCGACGCTGCGCGGACCCAGCGTCACATCGGCGACTTCGCGCAGGCGGATGACCTTGTCGCCGTCCGACCGCACCGGCAGACTGCCGAAGCTTTCAGGTGTCTGGAATGTCGTCTGCATCTGCAGCGCATAGGCGACATATTCGTTCTGCGTCTTGCCGGGCGCCGCCAGAAAGTTGCTGGAATTGATGGCGCCGGTGATGTCGGTCGCCGTCACGCCGAGCGAGGCCATACGCACCGGATCAAGCCAGACCCGCATGGAAAAGTCGCGCCCGCCGAGAATGTCGGCGGAACCGACACCCTTCAGCGTGGCGAAGCGCGGCTGCACCACCCGTGTCAGAAATTCAGACACCTGTTCCGGGTTCATCTCGGTGCTGGCGAAGGTCAGATACATCAAAGCAAATGTCTGACCCGTGCCCTTGATGACGACGGGATCAAGCGCATCGGGCGGTAGAAGCGCGCGCACCTGCTGCACTTTCGCCGTCACTTCCGTCAGCGCCGCATTGGGATCTGTATTCAAACGCATGCGCACGGACACGGTGCTGGTGCCGAGCCGGCTTTGCGACGTTACGTAATCGACGCCTTCAGCGCTCGAAACCGACTTCGCAATCGGATTGCTGATGAAACCCTGCATCAGATCCGCGCTGGCGCCGACATAGCTCGTCGTGATCGTGATCGTCGTTTCTTTGACTTCGGGGTATTGGCGAACCTGCAGACTCATCAGCCCCTGCGCGCCGAGCAGGAGAATGAGCAGGCTCACGACCGTCGAAAGGACCGGACGCCGGATGAATAGCTCGATAAAGCTCATGACGTGCGCCTAGCGTACTGATTGCAGATTGTCGGGATTGAATTTCGTAATATCGATCGAATTATCGATCTTGACCGTCGCACCGGCCTGGACCTTGTTCTGCCCCGAGGCGATGACTTTTTGTCCTGCCTGGATGCCCGACACGATTTCCATCGAGCCCTGCTGCCGCCGGCCGGTCTTGACGAACACCTGTCGCGCGACAAGCGATTTAACGCCGTCCTTGTCCTGGTCTTCGATGGTGAAAACGTAGTCGCCGTAAAGACTGGTGATGACCGCGGTCTGCGGCACTGTGAGAACATTCGCCTGCGGCGGCAGCAGCACTTCGACCTGCAGGAACTGCCCGGGCAGAATGCCCTTGTCCTTATTGTCGGGAATAAGCGCCTGCACGGAAACAAGCCGTGTCTTCGGATCGACGCGCGGATCGACGCCGATGATCTTGCCGGCGAAGGGAAGATCGCCTTCCTTGGTTCCAACGCGTACGTCCTGGTCCGGCTTGACGGAGTCCGCCGATTGCTCGGGAACCGTGAAGTCGACCCTCATCGCATCGAGGTTCTGATACGTCGCGACACTTGTGCCGGCCTGGAGATATTGGCCTTCATCGACACGAGAAATACCGGCGACGCCGGGGAACGGCGCCTTCAATGCCTTCAGATCGATGACGGCGCGGGCGCGCGCCTCCTGCGCCCGTGCCGTCGCCAGTTGCGAGGCAACCTGATCGAGGGTGGCGTCAGAAGCATAGCCGCGCGAGGCCAGCGTCTTCGAACGATCGAAATTGGCTTCGTTCAGCTTGACCGCCGCCAGCGCATTGGCGAGATCGGCCTGATCGACGGTGTCGTCGATCTGCAGCAGCAGGTCGCCCTGCTTATAGCGCTGGTTGGGCTTGAAATAGATTTTCTTGAGCAGGCCGCCGACCTGCACGGCAAGCTCGACGCCGTTCCACGCGCGGGATGTACCGATTGCCGGAATAGTCGGGTTCCAGGTTTTCGATTCAACCGTCGTCGACGATACCACCTGAGCCGGCGGCTGCATGTTGGCGAAGAACTGCGTGATCATCTTCGCCTTGAAGAAGTTGAACCAGATCAACCCGCCGCAAAGCACGACAACGAGCAGAAAAACGATCGATACGACCAGCCGTCGTTTCATAATTGCAAAGTCTCCGGTGCCCGCCCCATTAGGCGAAATAGCCAAGTCTATATTGACCGTCCTGATTCCGAGGCCTATATACCGTCCGGACGGTAAAGTTACAAGGACGGGAATTTGGCCAAAGTCAGTTCCGTGAGGAGCAATTCCCGCGAAAAGATACTCGATGCGGCCGCCCATCTGGTGAGCGAAATCGGCGCCGGGCGTCTGACCCTGGATGCGGTGGCGCACCGTGCAGGCGTCAGCAAGGGCGGCCTGCTTTATAATTTTCCATCGAAATCCGCTCTTCTTCAGGGCATGGTCCAGCGCATCATCGATGAGGTCTGCGCCGAAAAGGACCAGCTGAGATCGACGATGCCCGAAGGCCGCAACACCGAAGCCCGGCTCATTGTGACTGTACTTCTGAACATGCGGTCGAGCAAGACGAAGGACCTGGCGAGCGGCATTCTGGCGGCCTCGGCCGAGGATCCCGAATTGCTCGCGCCGGTTCGCGACATCATTCGCCAGACGTTTGAAGAATTGAAATCGAGATCCGATGATCTCGACGCCGCACTGATCGGATGGCTTGCGGTAGAAGGGCTTAACAGTTTCGAGATGCATGATTTCAGCCCGTTTACCGAGCAGGACCGCACGCGCATCATCGCAGCTGTCGACAGACTGCTGAAACAGGGCACGGTTTGACATGGCACAGCCATCTCGTTCGTCAATACGGTTGACGTTCCGCTAACCGCTTGAGGGGAGTTTGAGCCATCGGCCGGGGAACCAAGCTCCGGTCTTGGGATTGGGCAACATGGTCGAGAAGATGCAAACGCCGCGTATGACGGTTCTCCTGGTCGAGGATGAGCCCTTGTTGCGCATGTTCAGCGCCGATGCCTTTTCAGAGGCGGGCTTCAACATCATCGAGGCCGAGACCGCCGATGAAGCCGCATCGATCCTGAAAGCGCGAGAGGACGTCAAGGCGGTGGTCACCGATATCCAGACGCCCGGCGCCATGGACGGCCTCGAGCTTGTCCGTCTGGCATATGAGACGAAGCCAAAAATTGTGCGGCTCCTGGTTTCGGGCCGGGCGCGGCCCAGGCCTGAAGATCTGCCGCCCGATACCCTTTTCGTCGCCAAACCTTATGACGCCGATGCGCTAGCCGGGCGTGTTTTCACGATGCTGCAGACCAAGGCCGCCTGATCCTGTATCGCCTGGCGAAACGTTAGCCGAATCTACACCTTGTCGCCCGGATAATCGGGAAATAACAATTTGTTAACGCGCCTTTTGCCCTGCCCGTCTACCCTGCTGAGGGGAGACGGCAATGTTCGATCTACAAAGTCCCCGCAAGCGGGCCCTCCTCGGATCGGCCATTGCGGTCCTGTTTGCAAGCTTCGTGGCCCTGATCGGCCTCATCCTCGGCTTGATGCGGCAGGATGCACTGGAGCGCGCGCAGCTCAATCTGCGCAGCCTTCACGCCACCGCAGAAAGCGGGCTGACCAAGCTCATCCATTCTTTTGAACTGTCGCTGGATGCGGTCGTAACGGGCTTTCCCAAAATCGAGGGAGAAAACTATTCAACCGACATTCGTCGCGCGTTTCTCTTCGACAATTCCACCCTTGCGCCTCAGTTCGGATCGGTCCTCGTCCTCAACGCATCCGGAGACGTGGTTCTTGACTCGCATGCCTCGAACACACGCAATTTGAATTTCAAAGATCGCGATTACTTTCAGACCCATGTGAACGAGGATGCCGGCCTGTTCGTCAGCAGGCCTTTCGTCAGCCGTATCAGCGGCAACCAGGCTATTGCGCTGAGCCGCCGCCTGTCCTCGCCGGACGGTAAATTCAACGGCATCGTCGTCGGCACGTTGAAGCTGTCTTTCGTTCAAGAACTTCTGGATCACCTCGACGTCGGAAAAAAAGGTATTGCGGGGCTGATGCGGACCGATGGCATCATGCTTGCCCGCTCGCCCGAGGTCGCGGCTGCCGTCGGCCGCAATATCCGGCTCAGCGACTTGTTTATGGAGTTCGAACGCCGGCCCGCGGGCCTGACAACGATCCGCTCTCGGTTCGACGGCGAGGAACGTCTTATCGCCTATTCCCAGATCGGCGATCTGCCGCTGGTTCTCTCTATCGGCCTTGCGAAATCTGATATTCTCGCAAACTGGTGGCGCAGAGCGGCGGCCGTGGCTGGCGTCGTGCTGGTGCTGCTCGCCTTTGCCGGTTTCCTGCTCTATCTGTTCTGGCAAGAATTCAAAAAGCGCTTACGGGCCGAACGCTCGCTGATGAAAGCCTCGCGGCAACTCGAACGTCTGGCGCGGACGGATGCTCTCACCAAATTGGCCAACCGCCGCTGCTTCGACATGGTGTTCGATCGCGAGTGGCGGCGGCACATCCGCGACCAGACAGCTTTCTCGCTGCTCATCATCGATGTCGATCACTTCAAGGCTTACAACGACAGCCTCGGCCATCCTGCCGGCGATCGTGCGCTTGCACAGGTCGCCGGCATCATCGAGAGCGAGACCAAACGGCCTGCCGATCTCGCGGCACGTTACGGCGGGGAGGAATTTGCCGTCATCCTTCCCGACACGGCGGCTCAGGACGCCAAGATGGTGGCGGTGCGGATTTGGACCGCGCTCAATCAGCAGCGGATTCCTCATCCCCTCGGCATCAACGGTCATCTGACGATCAGCATCGGCATCGCCTCCGTCGACGCCGGCGTTTCGGCCGACGATTTCCGCAAGCTGCTCGAGACAGCCGACAAGGCGCTGTACGGCGCCAAACGCGACGGTCGCAATCAGATCAACGTGCTGACCTTGCCGTCAGTGATTGCCGCGAAAGCTGCGTGACACGCTGCTGCTCCGCTAGCCTACCCATCCGGACCATTGCGGATTTTCATCACCAGAATCGAGCCGCTCATGATGAGGCTCAGTGCGTTGAAGACGATGATCGGCAGACTGCCGATCATCACGCCGTAGACGATCCACATCGCAAAGGCGATCACCGTCACGATATACATCCGCAGCGAGATCGCGGCGGTGTCGCCCTCGCGCCAGGCTTTCAAAACTTGCGGCGCGAAACTTACCGTCGAAAGCGCTCCCGCGACGACACCAATCGCAACTGGCATCCAAGACGGCAACGGTCGCGCTCAGCCGCGACGGCCCCGCCTGCCCTCGAATTCTTCCTCACGGCCACCTTGGCTGACGAAGCGGATCAGCACACGGCGCTGGCCGGGATCCAGCACCCGGTAGAGCGGTTCGCTGGCGTCTGCGACCTTGCGCAGATCGGCGGCCATTGCGGTCATGGCATCGGCACGCTGGCGCATCAAAGCGATCTCGTCATCGGGATCGGCACGCGCCGAATCCACACGGCCTGCGTCGGAAGCGGCAACAGGTTTGTCGGTGGTCGCGACCCGGTTGCCGGCCGGCGGCGCGGCCGGTGTCGCACCCGCGTCAGGCGCGGGCGCAGGAGCGGCGGCATCACGATCTAACGAACGCCCGTCACGATCTGCGCGATTACGGCGGCGTTCCTCTCGAGCGCGCTGGCGCTGGTCGGCGATCTCGTCGCGAAGCTTGACCCAGGATTCGGCGCTGCGGACGGCACGCTCATGCAGAGCTTTTTGCAGGTCGCCCCATTTGTCGGCCTGTTCCGGCGTCAGCCGCAGATCGGCCTTCAGCCGCGCAATGCGCGAATCCTGCTGGTCGACGAGTTGATTGACCGTCGGCCCTTCGCGCGTCGAACGCTCGGCTCTATCGCCTCGATCGTATGAACCGCTTTGCGCCAGTACCGGAGCGAGGCTGGATGAGCCCATCGCCAAGGCTGCGATGGAGATACAAATGGCGAATGCGTTTTTCATGACTGGCTCCCGTCGCAGCGGCACATCGTGAGGGCAAAAAGCTGCGCGATTCAACGTTCATATCCGGCCGAAGTTGCACAAGCCAGCGCGGAACCATTCCCCGGCCAGGGGGTTGATGTCCATTCCAGACATGCAGCGAGCAACGATCGGCCAGGATGGCCATCGCAGGTCTGCAGCTATCCGCAGGAGACATGATGGCCAGCCGTTCAGGACCGGACACCCCGCAGCCCGCACCGCCCCCGGCAAAACCCGAACAGCCGGCGCCAGAGCGGCCAGCGCCGGACCGGCCAGATCCCACCCCGACGACCCCCGACCCGCCGACACCTGGCCACAGGCCGGTCGAAGCGCCACCGGAAACTCCGCCGCCGCCTCAGGAGGATGAGCCCCGTCCGCCTATCGGCGTGCCACCGGAAATCGACAATCCAATTGGCGATCCGTCGACGCCGCAGCCGATCGGGATTCCGACCGAGACGCCGCCCGAGGTGCCGAACATCGTTCCGTAACTGAAGGGGGAGAGCTTAGCGCTTCTGGCGCGTCGGAAGCGTATCTTCGGCGTCCCGAGCCCGGAAGCGCAAGACGGTCCCGAAAGTTCCGGGCCGTTTGGTGATCCGGCTGCGCCCTGTGCTGGTCAGCACGAACCGGCCACGATTGTCATCCCAGCGCATCAGGTCGTTTTGAACGGCCAACTGCCTTATTACCATGGTCGTGGGGTCCTGAACGTGGTGCGGCGCCACATCGCCGTGGGCGTCCACTTTTTTCAGAGCCTCGATCAGTCTGATTTCCGGGATATCAGTCATCCCCCTATAAATGATACCGAACGGCTGATTCAGCAAGCCCCGTTTTGCCACACCCCTATTTCCCCCGGCCCGGCTCCAGATAGCGCCGTAGAAATCGCGTAACCTCTTGCATTGCCTGCACTTCTTCCCTGGGGCCAAAGCCGTGCCCCGCCTCCGGAAACACCCGGATTTCGTTGGGTACCCCTTGTGCCTGCACGATTTGTTGGAATGCCAGCGCACCCGCCACAGGCACGATTCTGTCCCTGGCGCCGTGCAGGATGAGCGTTGGCGGCAGCCGATTGGTAACTGTTCCTCGAGGCACATAGCCGCAATAGCTAACAACGGCGCCGTCTCGCGGGT
>JAQGJO010000419.1 GCA_028290595.1 Hyphomicrobiales bacterium
GGCGCGATCAAGCGATCAGCGGCAGTTTTCCAGCTTCGAATCCGGATTGGTCTTCGGCGGCGGACCCAGCTTCTGGTTGGCGTAATCGACATATTCGCGGGTCACGATGCGATCGGCAGGAAACGTCGCCTTGGTCAGGCCGACCTTCTTATAATAGTCCTGGATGTCGAGCATGCTCTCGACCTTGATGACGCCGTCCATGGTGCGGCCGGTCCAGATGTTCCTTTCCAGGCTCTCGGCGCTTTTATCAAGACCGTTCTTGAGCGCGATATCGATCACGTCCTTGCGGTTCGGGCCGCCATGATAGGCAACGCAATAGTCGCGCGTCGCCCGCATGTAAGCGATAAAGAAGCGCTGCGCGGCATCCTTGTTCTTGGCCGCCCATTCGGTGTTCATGAAGGCGACGGCGATCGTCATCGGAGTCGGCTTCACCAGCGCGTCGACCGAGGCGATGGAATAGCCGATCTTCTGGTCTTCAAAGGCCGCTGCAAACGGCGGGATGACGAGCGCCGCATCGAGCGCGCCGCTGGCCAGCGCCGGACCCATCTGCGAGAAGCCGAGAATCTTGATGTCGATGTCTTCGAGCTTCATGCCGGCGGTTTCCAGCATCTTGCCGACTTCATAGGTCGTGATCGAGCCCGGACCATTGCTGCCGACGGTGAGGCCCTTGAGGTCGGTCAGTTTGGTAATCTTGCCCTGGTTCTTCTGAGCGACGATCATCTGGTGACCGATGGGCGTCGAGACGCGATCGGCGACCATGATGACGGGCAGGTTCTGCTCAAGCGCGTTGAAGAAACCGGCAGAGACACCGCCCTCGACGATCTGCAGATCGCCTCTCGCCAGAATCGCCAGCACATTGGCTGACGAATTCATGTCGACGATGTCGATGTCGATTCCGACGTCTTTGAAATAACCCTTTTCCCTGGCGATATAGGTGGTGACGGCGCCGAACGATTGCACGGTGCCGAGATTGATCTTCGTTTGCGCCTGCGCGATCGCCGGTGCGGCGAGGATCGCCGCCAGCGAGAGAACACTCTTTAACTTTCCAAACATTTCATACTCCTGATCGATTCATGACCAACCGCCGTTACCGGCAGCCGGAAATCTTGCTGTCCTTGTTGATTTCTGGAAGTGCACCCAACACGCGGTTGGCGTTGTCGGAATATTCCTTGGTGACGAGCTGGTTCGCCGCGAACTTGGTCTTGGTGAAGCCCGATTCAAAGAAGAAATCCTGCATGTCCATCAGGCTCGGCATATTGACTTCGCCGTTCATGTTGCGCGCCGGCCAGGGATATTTTTCGATGAAGGACACGTCCTTGAGCGGGCCGGTGCGCGTCACCCGGTCGACCATCTCCTTGCGGTTCGGGCCGCCATGCAGGGCCACGCAATATTCGCGCACGCTGCGCAGATAGGCGATGTAGAAATTGCGCAGAAGCTGATCGTTCTGCTTCGCCCAGTCGGTGTTGATCATGGTCACGGCGATGGTCAGCGGCCGCACCTTCACGCGATCGTCCGGATCGGCGAGCAAAAACGCCGTCTGATCGTCGACCAGCGACGTGCCCCAGGGCTGGATGATCAAGGTCGCGTCGAGCGCCTTGCTCTGGAAGGCCGCGCCCTGTAGCGGGAAGCCGAGGTTCTTGAATTCGACGTCCTTCGGATTGACGCCATCGGACTCGAGCAGCTTCGACAGTTCGTAGGTCGTGACGGAGCCCGTGCCGTTGTTGCCGATGATCCTGCCCTTGAGATCGGCGATGCGCGTGACCTTTCCTTCCAGGTCCTTGCGCACGAGCAGCTTGTGATTGAGCGGCGTCGAGGTGCGATCACCGGCGATGATGATGGGCATCTTCTGATCGATGGCAGTGAAATAGGCGGCCGATATGACGCCTTCGATCATCTGCAGGTGATTGGTCGCCAGCAGGGAGATGACATTCGCCGAGGTATCGAGCGTCTCGATTTCGACGTTGATGCCGAACTGCTTGAACCAGCCTTTCTCGATGGCTGTGTAATTATTGACCGTGGCGATGGAATAGACCGTGCCGATACGGATGGTCTGTTCCTGCGCCGCCGCAGGCAAAACCCCGGCAAGGCCGGACAGGCCCACCGCAAGGCCAGTGGCAAACCCCGCAATACGAAAATTCATGTTCATCCCCTCCCAGCGCCGCCGCAGCGGCGTCCCCCTCGGTCCGGTTGGTCTGACAACAGACAGTCCGAAACGTCAACCTTGGACAAGCTCGGCTCGCATGTTTATGAAGGCCGAAATGCCGCAATCAGTCTCGCAATGAAACCGTTCGGCCGCAACTGGGCGTTCAAAAACGGATGCGGCAATGGGCAGGAAAGGCAAAAGGCTCGATGGGCAATTCTGAAATTCCGGCGCATGGCCGAAAATGGGTCGGCCGGTCGCTGCCGCGTTTCGAGGATTTGCGGCTCGTCCGCGGCGCCGGTCAATATACCGACGATATTTCGCAGCCCGGCCAGGCCTACGCAGTTTTCCTGCGCTCGCCCCACGCCCATGCCCGGATCGACGGCATCGACAAGGCGCGCGCCAAAGCCATGCCTGGCGTTCTCGCGGTTTTGACCGACGCGGACTATCAGGCGGCGGGGCTTGCCAGCCTGCCGACCATGCCGGTGCCCGCCGGCGCGCTCGATGTCGACGATCCGGTGTTCAAGCCGACGCCGGAGACACCCATTCTCGTCACGCCGCAATGGCCGCTGGCGGGCGAGCGCGTGCGCTTTCCCGGCGAACCTGTGGCCATGATCGTGGCGGAGACGATCGCCCAGGCGCATGACGCCGCCGAGGCCATCGAGGTCTCATACGAGGCGCTGCCCGCCGTAACGAGCGCCGCCAGTGCCGTGGCGAAGGCCGCGCCGGTGCTGTGGCCGCTGGCGCCCGGCAATGTCGCCTTCGACAATAGGTTCGGCGATGCAAAAGCCGTCGAAGCCGCACTGGCGCAGGCGCATCTCGTCGTCGAGCAGACCTACGAGAACCCGCGCATTTCCTCGGCCTTCATGGAACCGCGCGGCGGCATCGCCAGCTACGACGGCAAAAGTGGCCGCTATACGCTGATGTCCGGCTGCCAGGGCGCGCACCGGGTTCGCATGGGCGTATGCGGCGCGCTGAAGGAAAAGCCGGAGAACATCCGCGTCATCTGCCCCGACACCGGTGGCGGCTTCGGCTCACGCAACGATCCCTACCCCGAGCAGGTCTGCATCCTCTGGGCCGCCAAGCTCATCGGCCGGCCGGTGAAATGGACCAATGACCGGACGGAATCGCAGCTCACCGACTA
>JAQGJO010000517.1 GCA_028290595.1 Hyphomicrobiales bacterium
AGCATCGAAGCTCTGAAGGCGCGCATTCCCGACTTCGCCAAGGACGTACGCCTCAATCTCTCGTCGCTCGCCAGCGACGAGAGCCTTGGCGAGCAGACCAAATGGGGCCTGCTGCTCGCGGTGGCGATTGCCAGCCGCAACGGCGAAGTGGCGCGCGCCATCGGTGTCGAGGCAGCGTCGCACCTGACGGCGGAAGCGTTGACGGCGGCACGCGCGGCCGCCTCGATCATGGCGATGAACAATGTCTACTACCGCTTCGTGCATCTTTCCTCGAACAAGGAATATGCGACGATGCCGGCCAAGTTGCGCATGAACGTCATCGCCAATCCGGGCGTGCCGAAGGACGATTTCGAACTGTGGTCGCTGGCGGTTTCGGCCATCAACGGCTGCGGCCTGTGCATCGATTCGCACGAGAAGGTGCTGCGCGACCACGGCATCGATGCGGCGACCGTGCAGGCGGCGGTGCGTTATGCCGCCATCATCCAGTCGGTGGCGGTCGCCATCGAAGCGGGCGACGCTGAGACGGCTGCTGTCGCTCAGGCGGCGTAACATTGATGAGAACCGGCGGCGTGATGCGCCGCCGGATTTTGCTTTAGTCAGCCGCGAGCGGCAGCTTCCCGGCCTCGGACAGCTTGCGATATTTGTCCGTCTGCGAACGCACCTGATCCATCAGCACATCGGGATTGCCGATCCAGGGATCGGCGGCCCCTCTCTTCAGAAACTCCGCCGTCTCCGGCTTTTTGACGATGTCGTTGAGCCAGGCTTCGAGCTTGTCGCGAATGTCTTTCGGCGCCTGCGCCGGCGAGAAGATGGCGAACCACGCCGTCATGTCGAAATCCTTGATGCCCTGTTCGTCCATGGTCGGCACCTGCGGCGCGAACGAAAGACGCTGCGGCGAGGTCACCGCCAGCATGCGCACCTGACCGCGTTCGGCAGGTCCGAGCACGCCGGTCGAATCGATGAAGAAAAAGTCGAGATCGCCGGCGGCCAATTCGTTGACCGCCATCGTCGATGCCTTGTAAGGCACGCGGGTCGCCGTCGCGCCGATGGCATCAAGATAAATTTCGGCGGAAGCCAGCGAGATCGATGTCGGCGCGCCATAACGGGCGCGGCCGACCTTCTCCTTCAGGCTCTTCGTCAGTTCGGCGACGCTATGGATGTCGGACTTTCCCGACACCACCAGCACGAAACCGGCGCGGGCCAGCGTCGTCACCGGCGCGAAATCCTTGATGCTGAACGACACATCCTTGTAGAGATAGAAATTGCCAGTCAGCGGATTGCTGGTGGAAAATAAAAGCGTGTAGCCGTCGGGCTTCGACGTGGCGACGGCCTGTGTGGCGAGATTGCCGCCGGCACCCGGACGGTTCTCGACGACAACAGTCTGATTGGTGACCCTAGCCAGTTGATCGGCGAAATAGCGGCAGAGCAGATCGGCACCGCCGCCTGCGGGCAGGCCGATGAGAATGCGCACGGGCCGCGACGGATAATCCTGAGCCGACGCCGGCAGGATGGTTGAACCCATCAACGCAGCGCAAACGAAGAGACCGCGGACGAGCGACTTCATTCTTCCTCCCCAAAACTATCAGGCAACCAATGTCATTCCCGACGCGCCGGAGGCGCGAGCGGGAAGCCAGGCGCTGCAATTGCGTCGATGCCGAACGTTGGTGCCTGCGGCACGCTGAATCATCAGGTCTGGATCCCCGCTCGTCTGCTGCGCAGCCGTCGGGGATGACAGTAAGGCGCAAACGCCGGCAGGTTGATCCTGCCGGCGCTTTAAGTCTTTGCGACTAGGCGTAACCGGGCACGACGCGCACGTCGACGACGGCGACACCGCCGGCTTCGACCACGGCAATGGCCTTGGCATAGGCTTCATCGAGCGCGCCTATGGTGCGTACCGGGCCGATACCCGTCGCGCCCTGGCCGCTGGCGATCTGGGCGAGATCGAGTTCGGGATCGATCATCTTCTGACCGATCCACTTGTTTTCCGGCGGACGCGTGCGGGTGTGGGCGACGCGCTCCTGATGCAACTCGTCATTGTAGAACGAGGCGTTGTTGGAAATGACGACCATCAGCGGAATGCGGTAATGCACCGCCGTCCAGATCACCGTCGCGCCCATCAGGAAGTCGCCATCGCCGACGACGGCAACGGGGAAGCGGCCGGAGCCGCGCAAGGCCAGCGCCGAACCTACCGAAACGCCGGGACCGGCAGCAAGACCGCCACCGCCGGCGCCGCCGAAATAGGCCAGCGGATGGTCGATCGGCCACCAGGTTTCATGCCAGGCAATGGACGTGTGCAGCAGCGACAGGTCGCGCTTGCCCAGGCTCTTGCGCAAAGCGAGCGCCAGATCGCGCACCAGCGGTTGTTCGCCGGCAGCGCGCAAGGCGAGTTCGGTCTTCGGCCGCACTTCCTTCGGCCAGGCGTCCTTCTTGCCGGCGCCAAGCGCCTTGACCAGCGCCTTGACGGTCAGATCGACGTCGGCCGAGACGAACACGTCGACCGGCGGCAGCATCTGGTGATCCATGCTCCAGCCATTGTGGACGCGATGATCGAGCGAGACATGGACGATCTTGCCGGCCGGCGGCTTGCTGCCACAGGCACCGACCAGGAAGCCGCCAAGATCGGCGAGGTCGAACGCCAGGATCAGGTCGGCGTCGTTCAGGATCGCGCAGACATGCTTTTCCACCTGCATGTGAGCGGCGCCCGCATGCAGCGCATGTTCGGTGGGGAACGAGGCTGAGGTCTTGAGATCGGTGACGACCGGTGCGCCGAGCCGTTCCGCCAAGGCGACGCGCTCATCCCAGGCGCTCTGCGACCGCGAGCAGCGGCCATAGAGAATAACCGGCTTCTTGGCGCCTTCGATCAATTGCTTGAGTTGGGCAACCTGGGCTTCGCCCGGAGCCACCTCGACCGGCGGCCCAAAACGTTTCACATCCATCGGCGGCAGATCGCGCGCCAGCGGGTCTTCCTGCAGGCCGACATCGAGATTGACGTAGACAGGACCCATCGGAACCGTCTCGGCAATCCAATGAGCGCGGACGACGGATTCACGGGCGGCTTCCGGCGAGGCCGGCTGGTCGTCCCATTTGACATAGGGGCGCACGAGCGCGCCCTGGTCGCGCGAGGTGTGAATCCATTCGATCCACGGCCTACGGCGGGCGGCGTCGACATGGCCGGTGGCTCCCATGATGACGATCGGCTTGCGATCGCACCAGGCGTTGAAGATCGCCATCGACGCATGCATCAGGCCGACGTTGGAATGGACGGCGCAGGCCATGGCCTTGTCGGTCACCTTGGCCCAGCCCTGGGCGATGTGAACAGCATGCTCTTCGTGCAGGCAGAGCAGCATTTCCGGCTTCTTGTTGCCGAGATAATTGACGATGGAATCATGCAGGCCGCGATAGCTCGCGCCGGGGTTGAGGCTTACATA
>JAQGJO010000434.1 GCA_028290595.1 Hyphomicrobiales bacterium
TGGCGCGCGGGATCTTGACGAAGAACTGCTGGAAGTCGCTGTCGAAACACATGGCGAAATCGGCGCGCAACGGGCCATAGGCGATATCGACCGGCGACAGCGTCAACTCGCTGTCGGGCGTGCGCAGCCGCGCGCGTCCTTCAAGATGCAGCGCCAGCCAGATGCCGTCTTCGGCGCCTTCCGCATGGGTGCGCAATTCCTGAACGCCCGAATTCAGTCGCGCAAAGGAAATGCCGAGTGGCGAAACGATCCAATGGGCGCTGGCGTGGAGACTGCTGTTCGCTTCGATCCGCTTCGGCTGCAGAGAGAACTGCGCGAGCATGTTCAGCCAGGCCGTCGCCCGATGATTGCCCGGATAGGCTTCCGTGGTGAAATAGGAACTGGCAATCTGCATCCGTGTCCTGTCTGCCTCGTTAAAGTCAAGCTAGCCGCGGTTCAGCCTGTTTAGCAGGCACAATTTGTGCCAGACCTGGGAGTGCAGACAGGGAAAAACGGCAATCAACTAATGATGCGTGGAAAGACAAGATCGCTTTTTTTGATCATTACAGGATGTCTGCTCGAATGAATCAAGGCTTTAGAATGAACGATCCAAAAGCTCGCATGCCTGCCGTTTTCATCGGCCACGGAACTCCGATGAACGCCCTGGCGGACAACCGTTTTACTCAGACCTGGGAGCGGATCGGCTGCGAAATCGGCAAGCCCAAGGCCATTCTGGTGATATCGGCGCATTGGTGCACGCGTGGCGTCGGCGTGACGGCGATGGAACATCCCCCCACAATCCACGATTTCGGCGGCTTCCCACAGGCGCTGTTCGACATGCGCTATCCCGCGCCCGGCGCGCCCGAGCTTGCAGCGCGGGTCAAAGCTTTGCTGTCGCCCCTGCCCGTGGTGCTCGATCAATCGTCATGGGGCTATGACCATGGCACCTGGTCGGTCCTGTGCAAGGCCTATCCCGACGCCGATGTTCCGGTCATCCAGCTCAGCATCGATATGGAGCGCGAGCCGCAATATCATTTCGATGTCGGGGCGAAGCTCGCGCCCTTGCGCGATGAAGGCGTGCTGATCGTCGGCACCGGCAATGTCGTGCATAACCTTCAGGTGTTCCGGCGGCATGAGCCGGGCTTTGCCTACGAATGGGCGGTGCGCTTCAACGATTACATCCGCGAAGGCCTGCTGGCCCATCGCTTCGAGGACCTGGTGAATTACGAGAGCTTCGGCGAGGCGGCCCGCATGTCGGTTCCAACACCCGATCATTATTATCCGCTGCTCTATGTGGCGGGCGCCGCCGGAGAGGATGCAGCGACCATCGAGGTCGATGAAGTGGCTCAGGCATCGATGAGCATGCTGACGGTCTCGTTCGGCAAGCAGGAGGCGCTTGCGTGAGCGAACTACTGATCCGCGGCGGCCATATTTTCGATCTCAACCGGTCGGAGAGCGCCGACATTCTGGTCCGCGACGGCAAGATCGCGGCGATCGGCGACGGGCTCTCCACCCAGGGCACGATCGTCGAGGCGCGCGGCAAGATCGTCATGCCGGGCTTCGTCAATGCCCATACGCATTCCAACCAAGCGCTGGAAAAAGGCCTTTGCGACCGCTTTCCCCTGGACGCATGGATGGTGATCGCCTCCTACGGCGGCACCAATGCGGAACTGTCGCCGCGCGATCTCTACGTCTCGGCACTGATCGGCGCGATCGAGATGATCCGCACCGGCTCGACCTCGCTGCTTGATATGCCGAGGGTCAATCCGGCCTCGTTCGAAGCCGACAGTGACGCCATCATGCAGGCCTATGCCGACATCGGCATCCGCGCTGCCGTCGCGGTCAGCTTTTCCGACGTGAACTTTCCGGCGTCCCTGCCCATCGAGCTGGTGCCCGGCATGGAGGAAACACTGAAGCCGCGCCGCACCGCGGCGGTCGCCGATATCGTTTCCCATCTCGACGCTTTCGTCGACCGCTGGAAGGGCCGCCATCCGCTGCTGTCGCCGATGGTCGGGCCTTCCTCGCTGCCGCGCTGCTCGACGGAAATGTTCGAGGCTTCGGTCGATCTCGCGCGCCGCCGCGGCGTCGGCCTGCAGACCCATCTCCTCTCCGGCAAATCGCAAGTGATGGTCGGCGAGAAACGCTACGGCGGCTCGACCGTCGATTTCCTCAAGCGCATCGGCTGCCTGGAAGACTGGGCGAGTTTTGCCCATTCGATCTGGCTCAGCGATGAAGAGGTGCAGACACTTGGCGCTTCATCCGCCGTCGCCGTGCACAATCCGGTCAGCAACATGAAGCTCGGCGCCGGCGTCGCGCCGATCCCGGAACTGCGCAAGGCCGGCGGCCGCATCGCGCTCGGCAGCGATGGCGCCAGCAGCGCCGACAGCCAGAACATGTTCGAGACCATCAAGGGCGCTGCCATCCTGCATCGCATCAACCACGAGCAGGAAGACTGGATTTTAGCCGAAGACGCGCTCGACATGTGCTGGAACGGCGGTGCCGCGGCGCTGCGCCAGAAAGTCGGCCAACTCGCCGTCGGCCACGCCGCCGACATCGTGCTGCTGCATACGCAGAACATGTTTGATGCGCCGAGAGACCAGTTGGCCGGCCAGATCGTCCATAGCGAACTCGGCGGTTCGGTCGACACCGTCATCATCGCCGGCGAGATCGTCCTGCAGAACGGCAAGATCACACGCATCGACGAGGCCGCAATCCACGCCGAAGCGCAGGAGATCGTCAGCCGCCTCCACGCCGGACTGCCGGAGCGCATGCGCCGGGCTCAAGATTTTATGCCGCTGTTCCGTGAACTTGAACGCCGCGTCAGCAAGACCAAGCTAAGTTTTTCAAGGTTCTGCGGCTAACGTACACCGTTGTCATTCCCGACGCCCGCGTAGCGGGCGAGCGTGAAGCCAGGAGCCAATTGTACAACGTTGAGCCGTCACGTTGCTTCTGGATTCCCGCTCTGCGCTTCGCTTGGCGGGAATGACACCAAGGCTGAAGCGCAACGACAAACGTCAGCTAACCATCCGTCGCGGCGTGCCACTTGCGCCCCGGCACGGCGGCGACGAGTGCCTGCGAATACGGGTGCTTCGGCGCCACCAGAACATCGGACGCGATTCCCTCTTCCACCACCTGCCCGCCTTGCATGATGGCGACACGATCGCAGATCTGCGCCGCCACGCGCAGATCATGAGTGATGAACACCACCGAGAGACCCAGCTTGCGCTGGATTTCCGCAATCAGGGTCAGCACCTGCGCCTGCACGGAGACATCGAGCGCGGACACAGGCTCGTCCGCAACGAGAATATCCGGATCCATCGCCAGCGCGCGGGCCAGGCCGATGCGCTGGCGCTGGCCACCGGAGAACTCATGCGGATAGCGGTCGACCGCCGCGGGATCAAGCCCGACCAGCGCGAACAGATCGCGCACGCGCGGATGCACATCGGCCGCCTTTGCCCCATGGATCAGCGGCCCCTGTGCGACGAGATCGCCGACCTTGCGGCGCGGGTTCAGGGAAGCATAAGGGTCCTGAAACACCATCTGCACGCGCCGGACATTCTTGCGCCACTCGACCTTGGTCATCGCCGTGATATTCGCGCCATCGACCTCGATCGCGCCGCTGTCGGTCGTCAGCAGCCGCACGATGCAGCGCGCCAGGGTTGATTTGCCGGAACCGCTCTCGCCGACAATGCCAAGCGTGCTGCCGCGCCGCAAAGCCAGCGTCACATTCTTCAGCGCCGCGACATCGCGGCCCTTCTGACGGTAAGTCTTGCTGACATTGACGATCGACAGAACCGATTGGCCGACCGGCTGCAACGGTTCCTTCGACGGCGGCTTCAGTGACGGCACGGCGGCAATCAGCTCGCGCGTATAAGGATGTTCCGGCGCCTCGAGAACCTTGGCGGCGGTTCCCTCCTCGACAAGGACGCCGTGGCGCATCACCGCGATGCGCGTGGCAATTTCTGCTACCACGCCGAAATCATGGGTGATGAACAACACGCCCATGCGATTGCGCTGCTGCAACTCGCGGATCAGCGACAGGATCTGCGCCTGGGTGGTGACGTCGAGCGCTGTCGTCGGCTCGTCGGCGATCAGAAGTTTCGGTTCGAGCGCCAGCGCCATAGCGATCATCGCCCGCTGGCGCTGGCCACCGGAGAGTTCGTGTGGATAGGCCCGCGCCGCGCGCGCCGGATCGGGCAGATGCATCTGTCCCAGCAGATCCAGCACCTTGGCGCGGATCTCGGCTTGCGGCAGCTCGGTGTGGACACGGAACGTTTCGGCGACCTGATCGCCGATCCGGTGCAGCGGATTGAGCGCCGTCATCGGGTCCTGGAAGATCATGCCGATGCGCGCGCCGCGGATGGCGCGCATGGCGTGCAGCGGCAGGCCGAGCAGGTCCTCGCCCTCGAACAGAATCCGGCCTGATTCCGGCGTAACGCCCTCCGGCAACAGCCGCAGGATTGACGACGCCATGATTGATTTACCGGAGCCGCTTTCGCCGACAACGCAGACGATCTCGTTGTCACCCACATTGAGCGAGAGATCGCGGACCGCATAATCGCGATCCGCATGGCGCGGCAGACGGACGGAAAGGTTTTCGATCGACAGGGCCATCAGTCTTTGCGCCTCAACCGTGGGTTCATCGCATCGTTGAGCCCCTGCCCGATCAGCGAGATCGACAGCACCGTGATCAGGATGACGATGCCGGGAAGCATCGCCACATAAGCAGCCGTGCGCAGCACCCGGCGGCCATCGGCAATCAGATTGCCCCACGACGCCACATTGGGATCGGACAGGCCCAGAAAAGCCAGCGCGCTTTCGAGCAGGATCGAGAACGCCATGACAACGCTGGCGTAGACAATCACCGGCGGCAGCGCATTCGGCAATATTTCAAAGAAGATGATCCGCCAGTTGGGCATGCCGAGGCCCCGGCAGGCCTGCACAAACTCGCGATTGCGCAAAGTCAGGAATTCAGCGCGCGTCAGCCGCGCCGGCGCTGTCCACGAGACGATACCGATCGTCAGCGCCAGGGTCTCGATATGCGAGCCGAAGATGACGACGAGCAGCAGCAAAAGGATAAAGCTCGGAACCGTCTGAAACGCCTCCGTCACCCGCATGAGAGCCGTATCAACCCAGCGGCCATAAAAGCCGGCCAGCGCGCCGACGACGATGCCGATGACGATGGCAACGACCGTCGAGATCAGCCCGATCAGCAGCGAGGTGCGCGCGCCATAGAAAAGCTGCGCCGCGACATTGCGGCCGACAGAATCCGTGCCGAGTGGAAATCGCGGGTTGGCGAACGGCGCCTGCAGCGGCCGACCGGCCAAGGACAACGGATCGTTCGGAAACAGCCAGCCCGCTGACGCCGCCATGGCCAGGATGACTAGGAGAAGTGCGGCGCCGATCAGCGCAGATGGCGATCTGGCAAGGGATTTCAGCAGTGCCATGCGTCGATCCGATCAGCCATTGGCTTCAATCCGAGGATCGATACGGGCATAGACGAGGTCGACGACGAAATTGATCGCGATGACCAGAAGCGACGACATGAAGACGATGCCGAGCAGCATGTTTAAGTCGCGCTGGATCACCGCCTCATGCGCCAGGCGTCCTAGGCCCGGCAAGGTAAAGACGCTTTCGACGACCACCGCGCCTCCAAGCATTCCCCCTGCCTGAAGGCCAAGGATCGTCACCATCGGCAGCAGCGCGTTGCGCAGCGCATGGCGGACCAGCACCGCGCCTTCCTTCAACCCCTTGGCGCGTGCCGTACGGATGAAATCGAGCGTCATGACCTCCAGCATCGACGCGCGGGTGATGCGCACATAGATGGCGAAATAGATCAATGCCAGGGTCATGACCGGCAGGATAAGATGCACCGCCGTGTCCAGCACCAGGCGAAAGCCGATATAGCCGGCCGACAGGTCGCTGATCCCGCCCGAAGGCAGCCAGTTGAGCTTGACGGCGAAAATCAGAATGCCCATCAAGCCGATCCAGAACGACGGCGTCGCGTAGAAGATCAGCACCAGCAGTGAAATCAGCGTGTCCGGCCAGCGGTTCACCCGCCGCGCCGCCAGCACGCCGACCACCATGCCGGCAGCGAAGGCAAACGACAGCGCCGAGATCATCAGCAGCAAGGTCACCGGCAGCCGCTGAAGGATGACCGTCAGCACCGGCTGATTGTAGG
>JAQGJO010000452.1 GCA_028290595.1 Hyphomicrobiales bacterium
CTCGATCTGCTCGACACGTTTGAGCTTGATACGATCACTCTGGTGGGCCTGTCGCTCGGTGGCTGGATCGGTCTCGAGATGCTGGTGAAGGAACCCCGCCGCGTCTCGCGCGCCGTGCTTGGCGCCCCGCTCGGCATCAGCACCGGCGATCGCAGCAGCCAGCAGGTCGTCGATATCTTCATGCTGTCTGCCGCCGAGGTCGAGCAGAAGATGCAGGCGAGCCCGCCCGCAGCCCGGCTCGAGCCCGCGACCCAGCCGGTCGAGGTGCTGGAACGCGCGGCGCGCAACACGGCGGCTGTCAGCCTCTTCGGCTGGTCGCCCTATCTGCACAATCCGAAGCTGTGGCAGCGGCTGCATCGCGCCAAACCGCCGGCGCTGATCCTGTGGGGCGACGCCGACGCCATCGTCCCGCGGGCCTATGCGCAGGATGTCGCGGCCGCCCTTCCCGACGCGACCCTGCAGGTGCTGCCCGGGTGCGGACACCGCATCCACATCGACGGCGCCGAGCCCGCGGCGCGCGCCATCATCGCCTTCGCCGGCGTGTCGTCCGCCGCCGCGGCTGCCTGAGGAGCGCCCCATGAAAGTCTGGCAGTTCAGCGAGCAAGCCTATTATCCAGCCTTCGACGTGCCTGGTTCGATGCGCGTGACGCTGCCCCAGGCGCATTGCGATCCGTTTGAGGCGAAGGCGCTGCTCAATCGCTATCTCGACGAATACATGCTGGCCGACGAGCTCGGCTACAACATCATGGTCAACGAGCATCACGCTTCGGCGACCTGCATGTCGACCTCATGCATGACCACCCTGGCAATCCTGGCGCGGCAGACGAAGACCGCGCGGCTGCTCGCGCTCGGCATCCCGCTCGCGCACCGCTCCAACCCGGTGCGCGTCGCTGAAGAGATCGCCATGGTTGACGTGCTGTCGGGCGGCCGTCTCGAAGTCGGCCTGGTCAAGGGCGCCGGCTATGAAGTGTTCATGTCGAACCAGTGGCCGAACGGTTTCCTCGATCGTTTCTGGGAAGCCCATGATCTGGTGGTCGCGGCGCTCACCAACACGGCCGAGAATTTTTCCTGGAATGGCGAGCATTATCATTTCCGCGTCGTCAGCCTTTGGCCGCGCCCGTTCCAGCAGCCGCGCCCTCCCATCTGGATGACGGCCTCCAGCGCCGGCAGCGCCGCACAGCACGCCTGTCTCGACTATACCTGCGCCACCTTTCTTTCCGGCGCCGTCGCGCGCTCGGTGTTCGCGGGCTATCGTGAGGCCTATCTCGAAACCCACGGCCGGCAGCCTTCCGACGACCGGCTCGCCTATCTCGCCGTCGTTTCGGTCGCCAGCGACCGCGCCACCGCTTTCGCCCGTGCCGAGCAGATGAAGGCCTATTTCTCCACCGCGGCGCGGCTCGAACCGCACTTCGCCAATCCCGCCGGCTTCAACTCCGTGCGCGACAATGTCCGCATGCTGCAGGCCGGCCCCAACGCCGTCCGTCCGCGCACCCGCGACGGCAAGCCCCTGCCCTTGGATCCAACGATCGAGCAATATATCGACGCCGGCCTGACGTTCGTCGGCACGCCCGACGACGTCTTCGCACAGATCCGCCAGTTCCACGGCGAGGTCGGCGGCTTCGGCAATCTGCTGATGATGGGCCAGGCCGGTACGCTCGGCCACGCGGAGACCGTCGAGAACCTAACGCTCTTCGCCACGGAGGTGACGCCGCGGCTGACCGAGCTTTCCACCCTTTGCCAGGAGGCAGTATGAGCGAATCCGACAACGATGCCGCAGCGCGTGGACGCGCGTTGCGCGAGCAGATCTTCGGCCCCGACGGCATGCGCGCCCTCGATAACGCCGACGACTTCCAGATGCCGCTTCAGGATGTCGTCACCCGCATCTGCTTTGGCGAAGTGTGGAGCCGGCCCGAACTGTCGCTAAAGCTCCGCAGCATGCTGACCATCGCGATGCTGGCCGGCCAGTCGCGCCCCGCCCAGTTGAAGAACCATGTGAAGGGCGCCATCGCCAACGGCGTCACCAAGGAAGAGATCCGCGAGATCCTGCTTCACGCGGTGCTGTATTACGGCCTGCCTGCGGCAGCCGATAGCTGGGGCCAGGCCACCGCCGCGCTCAAAGAGATCGACGCCTACTGAGGCAACAATGCGCTGGCATCACCTGCGCTCGCCGGTTGTGTTACTTACCTCGAAGGCGCGCAGCATGTGAACTGCAACGTCCTGCACAAAGGCGCGCATCTTCGCCTGTCCGTTCGCCGCGATCGCCGCCGCTTCGTCAGGATGATCGTCTACCCACGACACGCGATCGGCGATATCGCTCATGTCGCGGGCCACGGGAATATAGTGCTTCCACGGCCGCAGCAGATGCGAATAGAACAATTCGCGGCCCGACGGCGGCCTGAGGACAAGGCAACCGGCAAGATATCTGAAGCATGTTCCCCACGATGCCGCATTGCCCGGCAGATCGAGAGACATCTGATAGGCGCCGAATGCGCTTTCAGGCACCCATTCCGCGAAGACGCCCGCCTCGCTGAGCACTGCCGCAGCCTCCGCCTCTGTAGGCCCGCGCAATTGCACGATTCTGGATAAGCGGCAGTCGGCCCGCTCGCCCAACGCCGCTTGCACGCGAAGACACGACACGACGCGATAGCCGGAGCGCAGATCGGTGACGGACCGGATCCAGTCGCTGCCCGTCGTGGAGCCGCGCCAGAAAACAAGCGGCTTTCGATCTCGAAAGTCGATTTCGACATGGGGCGCGACGAGAGGGTCGACATGGGAGTCGACAGACTTCGTGCGCACCTCAAGTAGATACATATCCGGACACAGTGGCCAGTCGCTACCCTCGGGCCTGTCGAACGACAGCGCGCCCGGGCCACCCTCATCGCCCAAATTGAATTTCAGCACGAAGGGCGAAAGTTTCGCATAGCTGGCAAGATACGGCCCCACGAGCTCAATCGCGTGGAGAATACGGCTTCTGAAATCTCCCTTTGCCTGATCGATCGCCGCCGACAGCTCGATATCAATCTTCGGAAACCCGTTTGCGTATCGCGCGGCCCCACTACGGGTGGCGAATTTTACCTCTTCGGCAGACAGCCGCGGCGAAGATCCGAGCCCGCCCAATTCGAGGCCCACTGCCGCCATCCGCTGCGCCAGCGCGGCCCATTCGTACGTCTCGCACACAAATCAAACCCGGGTCCGGAATGTTGTCTTGCACGAAGACGTGAGCCTCGTCAGCCCGGCGCTTCGCACCGGACGCTTATTATCTTATCGACTTGCTTCCGGGTGTCCAGCGCCGCCTGCCTTGCACAACCAACCTTGCAACCCGCACGGCAAATGGGATACGGCCTTATGATGCCTGGCTTGCGAAGATCGGAACGGGGTTATGTATCACCTGCACATTGAAAACAGCACGAAGGCCCCCGTCTTCACCAGGGCGTCGCTTGAAGACATCGATAAGGCGCGCCTTGCCCATCCTGTTTTGGCGGAACGTTTCAAAATTACCATCGGCTGTGACGGCGACATTTTCGATCATGCAATGGAAACGGCCGATTTTCTGATCAGTTCGGTTCCACCGACGGATCGCATTCCCCTGGCCAAACGGCTGCGCTGGATCCAGACAACCGCAGCCGGTGTTGACACCTTGATGCCGCTCGACTGGCTCCCCAAGCACATGATGCTGACCAACAACTCCGGTCCGCATGCATCGAAGTGCGAAGAATATTGCCTGATGGCGCTGGTAGCCGTTCAGCTCGGTGTGCCCCAGTTCGTGCATGATCAGGCCAAGCGGATCTGGAACCCGGAATTCACCATCCCCATCAGAGGCAAGCGTTGCTTGGTGATCGGCTATGGAGATTTAGGCCAGGCAGCTTCTCGCGCTGCCAAGACCCTCGGGCTCGTCGCCATCGCGTTAAGCCGAACGGGCCAAGGTGAAGGCCCCGCTGACGAGCTGCTTAAGATCGACGCGCTGGATGACGAATTGCCGAAAGCGGACTTCGTCATCGTTGCCGCGCCTTTGACGCCGGCGACTCGAAATCTGCTTAACCGAGCGCGGCTACAAACGCTCAAGCCAACCGCCGGACTGATCAACGTGGCGCGCGCGGCCATCGTCGACTATGCCGCATTGGCTGAACGCCTCGACGCGCGCGCCATGCGCGGCGCGATATTGGACGTTCAGTCACCT
>JAQGJO010000489.1 GCA_028290595.1 Hyphomicrobiales bacterium
GGTGGCGGTTGCGGGCTCCAGTGAATCGTAGCCGAACGTCCACGTCCGGGTCTGCCCATAGGTGGGATAGGGCACCATCTGCGTCGTCGTGTCGGTCTTCGTCAACGCGTTTTCAATGCGGTCAAGCAGCCGATCCGCGGCAACTTAATTATCGTCGGCAATGAACTGCCAGATCTCCATCAGATCAAGCCGGGCGCTCGGCCGACGGAGATGCTACGCCCCATGTGAACGGGCGGATTTCGCAGCACGTTGCCGGCGCGCCTCGGCTTTGATTTCGGCCATGTCGAGCGGTTCGGATGATCCGCTCTTCAATCCGTCCTGGATATCGGCGCGCAATGCAGCCAATTTCGCTTCGCGCATGTTTTCACGTTCTTCCAACAGTCGCAGACTGTCGCGCATAACTTCGCTGGCAGACGCATAGCGTCCGCTACGGACCATATTCTTCACGAATCCTTCGAAGTGCTCGCCCAAGGTATAGCTTGATGCCATTCTGTTCTCCTTAATATCATAAAATAGCATTTTATGATAGTTTGGCCAAGCCTTCAGTACCTCTGCAATTCACGTATTTCGGTAACCCGCGCATCCCTTCCATGTCCGGACATTGATTGCCTGCGCCTTCATCGCATGTGACAAGCGCGTTTGAGGGGGAGGCCTGATGGCGGTTCAAGCTGGTCGTTTGTTTGCGTTGTGCCTGGCCTCGATCGGACTGATCAGCCCGCTGGCGATCCACCTGTTCCTGCCCGTTATTCCGGTGCTCAAGCAGTCCTTCGGCGTGTCCAACGCCCAGGCGCAGATGAGCTTCAGCCTCGCCCTGCTGGTGATGGCGATCTCGACCCTCGTCTACGGCTCGCTCTCCGATCGCTATGGCCGCCGGCCGGTGCTGCTCTCGGGGCTAGCCCTGTTTCTGCTGGGTGGGCTGATCGGCGTGCTGGCCGAATCCATGACGATGCTGATCGTCGGCCGGCTCGTGCAGGCAGTCGGCGCCGGCTGCGGCACGACCTTGGTGCGCGCCATCGCGCGCGATGCCTATGGCCCCGACAAACTGATCCAGGTGATCAGCTATCTGACGATGTTCTATACGGTGGGGCCGATGTTCGCGCCGATGATCGGCGGCTTCCTGGTTGACGCGTTCGACTGGCGCGCCGTTTTCGTGTTCTCGCTCAGCGCCGGCATCGTGGTTGCGCTCGGCGCCTATTTCTTCGTGCCGGAGACGCGGCCAGGCGCCAAGCCGGCGCCAGGCGAAGGCTTGTGGCGAGGCTATGCGGACTTGTTCGCCAATCCACGCTTCACCGGCTATTCGCTTCAGCCCGGCTTCAGCACGGGCGCCTTCTTTGCCAATGCCACCGCCGCCTCTTTCATCATGAAGGAATATCTGCAACGGCCGGCCTCGGAATTCGGCCTCTATTTCTTCCTGTTTCCCGCCGGGTTTTTCTGCGGCAATTTCGTCTCGAGCCGCATCGGCAATCGCATCGCCACCGAGACCATGGTGCTCGCCGGCTCGATTATCCTGTTCGTCGCCGTGCTGGTGCAGGCAAGCCTGCTGGTGTCGGGTCATGTCAGTCCGCAGACGATATTTTTCCCGGCCTTTTTCATTCCCTTCGCCCAGGGCATTTCCCTGCCCTATGCGCAGAGCGGCGCCATGGCAATCATCCCGCGACTGGCGGGCACGGCGTCGGGCGTTGGCATTTTCGCGCAGAGTTTTGGCGGCGCTGTCTTCGCGCAGCTTTATGGCATGCTTGCCGACAATACGCTTTGGCCGATGGCGCTGGTGACGGGCTCAAGCGCCCTGCTCTGCCTGCTGTTCGGCGCGCTGCCTTATGCGCTGCGTATGCGTGAGAACGCGGCGCGCCGAAACTTCTGACGCCTAAAGCAATCCGAGTTCGCGCAATTCGCGGCGCAGCTCTTCCGGCATTTCGGCGAGTTCGCCGAAGCCCGCGGTGACATCGCCCGGCTTTTCGTGATCGAGCAGATAGCGCCAGCCCTGAAACGGCCGGCAGTGCCGCGGCATGACCGGAATGAGATCGGGCTCCATCACGATGAAACAGCGCGAGATGCCCTGATCGTCGGTGAACGGCCTGATGTCGATGATTTTCTGCCGCGCCGAAATCTGTCCCTTGATCACCCAGTACATCGAGCCGCCATCGCGCAGTTCCGCGACGCGCTTGGGCACCATGCGGGTGCGATGAGTATGCTCCGGCTTCTCACCGGCTTTGACTTTGGCCGCGACCCGTCCGGCAATCCATTCCTCAAGATCGCGAATGGAGTCCGTTCCGACCGACAATTTGATAAGATGAAGAGGCATGGCCCATTTTGCGACTGCCGGCGCGGCGAAACAAGCACGCTGGCCGCATCCTGCACATGCATTTCGCCGCAACCCTTGAGCTTAATCTTAAGTATATATAGGCGAGATGGCCCCTGAACTTTCTCCCCCTGGCCATCTCCAATTTGATTGGCGATAGTTCGGTACGGAGGAGGACATGATGAACAACACGATCCCGCTAAACCCCGACAAGACTTTCAAGGAGGGGTATCTGGACGGATGGCATGAGATCGAGCCGGGAACCAATCCAAGCATTCCGGAATACGCCGTCCCTGACGGGAAGACTGCCTATCAACACGGATTTGAGCTTGGCCTCGAAGCCGTGAAGAAAAGCAGGGGCGATAAACCTGAGCA
>JAQGJO010000492.1 GCA_028290595.1 Hyphomicrobiales bacterium
GGCGGGAAATTATTCTCGAAACCAGTCTCCGAAATTAATCCGGAACCTAGTCTCGATGAATCTTCGCGCCAACCGTCGAAATGACGCGTGCAGACCTTATATAGGTTCGAGAACCAGCCATGTTCAAGGGGATACCCGATAAACGGCGCGATAAATCCTTGATAATTCTGTGAAATTCGAGACACGGTTTGCTGGCCGGTCATAATCCGTAAAAGATTATGTAGTCCAAATGCAGCATCCTGCTTAGGATGGCGTGTTCACTAACTAGGAGGCACCATGGATATCGTGGTTAAGACCTCGACTCGACTGCCAGATGGGACATCCGTCTCTACCCCGGCCGAAGCGTCGATTAAGCATACAATCCGCCCAACGCGTGAAGAGGCAGAAGCCGCCGTCCGAACGCTTTTGAGGTGGGCCGGAGAGAACCCGGGCAGGGAGGGGCTGATCGACACGCCAAAGCGCGTCGTGAAAGCTTATGAAGAATTTTTCCAAGGCTACAATCAGGATGCCGATGAAGTTCTCGAACGCGTGTTCGAGGAGGTCGACGGCTATGACGACATGGTGCTCGTGAAGGATATTCCCTTCGCGTCGCATTGCGAACATCACATGGTGCCTTTCGTCGGCACGGCTCACGTCGCTTATTATCCAAACGGCGGCGTGGTCGGTCTGTCAAAGCTTGCACGCGTCGTGGATGTATTCGCACGTCGGCTGCAAACGCAGGAAACGATGACGGCGCAGATTGCGGATGCAATCGAACAGGCGCTCAAACCGTTCGGCGTGGCCATCCTCGTCGAGGCCGAGCATATGTGCATGTCGATGCGGGGCGTTCAAAAACAAGGATCATCGACAGTGACGAGCCGTTTCACCGGGCGCTTCCGCGATCCGGCGGAGCAGGTTCGTTTCTTCACGATGATCCGCGGCTTGCGCTGACGTCGAAACGCTAACGCTTTCCGCGTCGGCGAACCCATTGGGGAGGAAGCGCCGTTCCGGCTCAGCCGGAGCGAATGAGACATGTTGGGCCTACCGCCCCGGCAGGACAAGGACTTTCGTGCGGATCGGCAGCATCTGACGCGACAGCACGATGGATGGCGTCTGCGAAATGTCCACCGGATATTGCTCGCGCGCGATGTCGAGAAAGCGGCGCAAGGTCGACTGACTGAAGAAATGCATCGGGATGACGAGTTGCGGTGAAATCTGCTGCACCACTTTGAACATCTGCAGTGTCGACAGCGTGTAGCTGCCATCGACGGGAACCAGCGCCACGTCGATGCGGCCCAATTGCTTGATGTGCTCGTCGGTCAATTCATGGTGCAGGTGACCGAGGTGGGCGATGCAGAGTTGCGATGCCTCGAACACGAAGATCGAATTGCCGGCGTAGTCGGTGCCGCCCTGCCAGTCGCGGATGTTGGTCACCACGTTGCGGATGCGCATGTCGCCGATCGTGACGTCGTGCGTGGCCGGGCCGCCGCTGACGTCCCAGCCGCGCAGAACATGTTTGATGCCGGCATCGGGGTGATTGGTGTAATGGGTCGAATGCGCCCGGTTCATGGTGATGACATTGGGCAGGATCGAAGGCTTCACATAGTCATTATAGTCGGTGGCGATGGTCAGACCCGCCGGCGTCTCCATCAGAAAAGTCGCATGGCCTATAAATGTCAGCGCCAGTTCGTCGACGTTGACGGTTGCCGGCAGGACCCGCGGCCGCATCGACGAGACGAGCCGTGGACACCCCTCCGCCTGCGGTTGCTCTTGCGCCGCTGGAGCAACCATCGTGGCGAGCGACAGCGAACAGGCGATGGCGGCGATGGCGGCGATGGCGCTCAGGCGGATCATCTAGGGTCTCACGGGTTGCGAACCGCATGATGCAATAGTTTTTTCGCAGTGCAAACGATGGAAAAGGCGCTAAAACCCTGCTGGACAAAGAGGCAGACATGAACACTTCCGTATTCGCATCCAGGCCCTCCAAGCACGAGCTTGAAGAAGGCTTGACCTTTGCACCGAAATTCGACGCCGACGGGCTGATCGTCTGCATCGCCACGGAAGTGCATACGGGCGATATCCTGATGGTCGCCTATATGAACGAGGAGGCGCTGCGCCTGACCCTCGAGACGTCGATCGCGCATTACTGGTCGCGATCGCGCGGCAGCCTCTGGCGCAAGGGCGACACGTCCGGACAGGTGCAGACCGTCGTCGAGATCCGTACCGATTGCGACCAGGACGCCATCCTGCTCAAGGTCGAAGCCGGCGGTGACGGCAAAGCCTGCCATACCGGCCGGCGCTCCTGCTTCTATCGTCGCGTCGTGAGCACCGACGGCGTAGCGGCTCTTGAGTTCACATCCGATTGAGTACTTCCAAAAAACATCCGAGCGCACTTGCAGCCGTCGCGAAGCGGATTAGATTTTAGGCCAATTTTAGCCCCATTATGGCCGCTCTGCACTGGTTTGCATGCCGTCTCATAATGGATGCGAAGGCAGGATCATGCGTCTGTTTGGATCGACAATCGCCATGAAGTCCGCCGATGGCGGCGATTCTTCCCCCTCCGATCGCGGCTCAGGACCGCGGCGCAAGATCGGCCTGGCGCTGGGCGCAGGCGGCGCGCGCGGCTGGTCTCATATCGGTGTGTTGCGGGAGCTGGAGGCCAGCGGCCTCAAGCCCGACGTTATCGCCGGCGCCTCCGTCGGCTCCATCGCCGGCGGTTGCTGGGCGGCGGGGAAGCTCGACGAACTCGAGGAATTTGCCAGGTCGCTCACCAAGCGCCGGGTTTTCAGCCTGCTCGACGTATCGCTTTCCGGCGCCGGCCTGATTGCCGGAAGACGCCTTAAAGCCCGCCTCGACAGCGCTCTGGGAGACACCCGGATCGAAGACCTGCCGATCACTTTCGCCGCGGTCGCGACGGAAATCGGCACCGGCCACGAAATCTGGCTGAAGCAGGGACACCTCGTCGATGCGATCCGCGCCTCCTATGCCCTGCCCGGCATATTCGAGCCGCTCTTCATCAATGGGCGTTGGCTGTTCGACGGCGCGCTGGTCAATCCGGTTCCGGTCAATGCCTGCAGGACTCTGGGGGCCGATTTCGTCATTGCGATCAATCTGATCGCCGACACCCGTCTGCGTCCGACGGTGATCCAGGACAATGTTTTCATCGAGGCGGTCGCGACTGAGACCGGGGCCACTCCCGCAGCGCCGCGGGCACGCACTGGCCTGTTCCGCAGCCAGTTCGACAAGAATGCGGCGGGCGCGCCGGGGATTGCGACCGCCATGGTCGATGCCTTCAACATCACCCAGGACCGGATCGCCCGCGCGCGTCTCGCCGGCGATCCGCCGGACGCCACGATCGGCGCGCGGCTCGGGCGCATGGGTTTCTTCGATTTTCACCGCGCCGACGAAATGATCGCGCTTGGCCGTGAAGCCGCCCGCAAGGCGCTGCCGGAAATCCTCGAAGAATACGAGTTGCGCGTCGGTTGATCAGGCGGCTGGCGGATCCTGGTAGCCATCGGCCACGGCCTGCTCGCCATTGTTATGGTGCGGCGGGTCGAAAAATCCAAAGAACACAAAGCCGGCGATAAATCCGCCGATATGGGCTTCCCAGGCGATGGCCGAACTTGTGACGCCAAGCGGCCCCGAGAAAAAGCCGACGACCAGATTGATCACGAACCAGACGCCGATGAACTGCAGCACCCGCCGATCGCGCAGCGATTCCATGAGGCCGATGGCCGGCACCTGCATGGCGAGTTTGGGGCTATAGGCGACCACGGAGCCGCCGCCGAGCGGCCCTCCCGGCTGGAAGATGAAACGGCAGGCCGCCGCCATCGCCGCCGAGACGCCCGCCGACGCACCGACCAGCGGCATGAATTCCGTCGCGTGCAGAAGGTGATGGGCGAACGCACCGAGGATCGAGCCCCAGACGAACAGGGCCAGGAAGCGCAGCGGGCCGAACCTGAGCG
>JAQGJO010000500.1 GCA_028290595.1 Hyphomicrobiales bacterium
CCGCCAACAACCATTTCCCCTCAGAACATTGATATTGATTTAGTCCATAATTTTTATATACTTTGTGGATGACACTCAGCCGAGCCGCCCCCAAGGCCCAAACGGCCACACAATCCCGGATTGATCGCATTCGCATCACCGTGGCCAACGCCTTGGCCGGCTGGTGGCGCAAGCAGCGAGCGCTCGCCGACGCGGACATTGAGCGGGAAATTGCTCGTTCGTTTCCAGAACCTCTCAGATTGCCGGAGCCTTCCGGCAAGGCACAGATTGCAGATCGCGTTGCAGGAAAGTGTTCCCCATGAGCCGCCCCGTCTCACCGTCGCTCGCACTTGTTGAAGGCTCTGCCGTCGGCACCGTAAGCCGAGACCCTGGCGTTGCACCGACGATCAACACGCTTTGGGCCCGGATCCGGCAAGAGGCCGAGCAATCCATGGCGAGCGAGCCGCTGCTCACCACATTTCTTATCTCGGCGATTTTGATCCGCGCTTCGGTCACCGAGGCGATCATCGGACGCATTGCGGCGCGTCTCGAAGACAATGCTATGGCCGCCGGTCAGATCGCGCGTGTCTTCACGCAGGCTTTCGAAGCGGACCCGACGATTACTGAGGATTTCGTCGCCGACCTGGTCGCCGTGCTCGATCGCGATCCGGCCTGCACCAGATTCATCGAACCGATCCTTTACTTCAAAGGCTTTCAGGCCATTCAGGCGCATCGCCTGGCTCACTGGCTTTGGCGCAACGGCCGGCGGGATCTGGCGCTTCATATCCAGAGCCGCTCATCGTCGGTGCTCCAGTGCGACATTCATCCGGCGGCTCGCATCGGCAAGGGCATATTTCTGGATCACGCGACAGGCCTCGTGATCGGCGCAACCGCCGTCGTCGAAGACAACGTGTCGATCCTGCAAGACGTGACGCTCGGCGGCACCGGCAAGGAAAGCGGCGATCGCCATCCAAAAGTCCGCCGGGGCGTGATGATCGGCGCCGGGGCCAAAATTCTCGGCAATATCGAGATCGGCTCCTGTGCGCGGATCGCCGCCGGATCGGTCGTCCTCAATTCGATCCCGTCGAACACAACGGCTGCAGGCGTGCCCGCACGCATTGTCGGCAATGCCGGATGCGCCGAACCGTCGCGCACCATGGATCAGATTCTCAACTCTCTCGCCTACGAGTCGTTCACTTACGCAATCTGACCGGAACTCAGCACTGTCATTCCCGACGGCCGCGTAGCGGGCGAGCGGGAATCCAGACCTAACGGTTCAGCGCTTCGCAGCCCGCAGTCTAAAGGAAACACCCGGCGTCAACGCGCTGCAACGCCTGGTTTCCCGCTCGCGCCTGCGGCGCGTCGGGAATGACATTGGCTGCGGCCGGATCAACCCGCCACATTCTTTGTGAGAGGCTACTACACAGATTCGAGTGACGGCTCATCCCCCACAGCCCGCCATATGGCGTCATCCCAGAGGCGGATACCACCGGTTATGCCGGTGTCGTTCGAGGCCAGCCGGACATTGGCGGGCAGATCGACCACGATCTTTTCGGAATTTCCACCGCCGAGATAGAGCACATCGTAGTGCAGCAGGTCGCGGACGGTCTCGACCACCTTGAGAACGCGGCGGTTCCACGCTTTCTTGCCTTGAGCACGGCGCGCTTTGTCACCGATATAGCCGTTATAGGTTTTCCCCTTGTGGACGGGATGATGCGCAAGCTCGAGATGGGGCGCAAGCACGCCGTTGCTGAACACCGCGCTGCCGACACCCGTCCCCAGGGTCAGCACTACCTCCAGCCCATGCCCGGCGACAATACCGAGGCCTTGCACCTCAGCATCATTGAGCAATCGGGTTGGCCTGCCTAAGCGGCGCGCCACCATGTCCTCCAGTGCAAAATCGCGCCAGATTTTGGTGCCGAAATGCGGAGCCGTAACGGTGCGTCCATTTCGGATCACGCCGGGAAAGCCGATGGAAATGCGATCGAAGGGCGTCAGCGATGCGGTGAGATCGGCGATGGCGCGCAGCAGGGTTTCCGGCGGGCATGGATAGGGCGTCGCCATGCGAACGCGCTTCAAGAGCATCTGGCCGGCGCTATCAAGGACCGACGCCTTGAGGGCAGTGCCGCCGATATCGATCGCGAGCGTTCGCGGCGAGGTTCTCAAACCGGCGCTAATCTCGGCTTGCGGAGCGCCCCACCACTCCTGATCGGCATGCCTCATCGAACCTATCATCGTCATTCCACCCCCATCGCCGCCACATCGGCAAAGACATGCAGCGACCCTTTAGGATGAAGATGGACCGACGGCAAACTCTCGTCGCCGTCGCGAAACCTGGTGAGAATCTCCCGCTTGCCTTGGCCGGCGACCAGAAAGGCGACCTGTGCACTGCTTTCAAGCGCCGGATACGTCAGCGTGATGCGCATATCCGATTTTGGACCGGGCGCTGCCGCAACCCACCGGTCCCGCTCGCTCAGCGCAGGACTGCCCGGAAACAAGGAGGCTGTGTGACCATCCTCGCCAAGACCAAGCAGATTGATATCGAACAGCGGCCGCGCCGGATCGAAATTGTCCGCGCCATAAAACCTTTTGAGTTCTCGATCATAGGCTGCGGCTGACGCTTCCGGGCTGACGCCTTCTGTGGGAACCGGATGGATATTGGCTGGCGGAACCGGCACATGCGCGAACATCGCTTCGTGCACCATGCGATAATTGCTCTGCGCATCTTCATGCGACACGAACCGCTCGTCGCCCCAGAACCAATGCGCGCGCTGCCAGGGGAAACGGTCGCGATAGCCGGGCTCCGCCAGATATTGATACAACCTTCGCGGCGTCGAGCCTCCCGAGAGAGCGACGCTGAAAGTCCCGTCCTTGCTCATAGCCGCTGCAAGCAACCAATCCGCCACCCGCCGCGCCAGGGCTTCGGGATTGGCAAGGGTCTCCAGATGAATGTCAGCAGCGGCGGTCATTGGCGTTCCTTTCTAGGAGATGGCCGCAAACGAAGGGTTGTCATTCCCGACGCCTGCGCAGCAGGCGAGCGGGAAACCAGGAGTCAAGGGCTGTAACATTGTCACCGTCACGTTGCTTCTGGATTCCCGCTCTGCGCTTCGGCTATGGCGTTTTCCGATCCAATTGGATCGGAA
>JAQGJO010000511.1 GCA_028290595.1 Hyphomicrobiales bacterium
GGCAGAATGACGACGCGCCTTGCTTCGGCTTTACCGTCTCGCCTAAGCTTTCCCCAACGGTCGACCACTCAAAGTACGGCCAAACAGGGGGAAATACGTCTATGCTGCAAGTGGCGAAATTATTGGCGGTCTGCAGCCTCGCGCTGTCCACTCTGGTCGCACCCGCTTGCGCGCAAGACGCCTATCCGTCCCGCACCATCCGTCTGATCGTCGGCTTCCCGCCCGGTGGCGGCGTTGACGCGGTCGCGCGCCTATTCGCCGACAAGATGACCGGCATCATGGGTCAGCCTGTGGTCGTCGTGAACCAGGGCGGTGCTGCCGGCGGCATTGCGGCGAAAAAGGTCTCGACCGAGGAGCCGGACGGCTACACCGTTCTGGTCAATTCAAATTCGATGGTGATCTACAGCCTGATGACTCCGAAAGCCGGCCTCGTGGTCGAGCGCGACCTCTACGCGGTCGCTGCCGCCGCGCCGCAGGCCATTGTTCTTGCCGGCGCGCCCGGCCTGAAAGCCAACAACCTCAAGGAACTGGTCGAACTCGCGAAAACGAGACCGCTCAATTACGGCTCGCCCGGCACCGGCTCGATCCCGCATCTCGTCATCGAGCAATTGCTGACGACGCTGCCCGGCGTGAAACTGCAAAACGTGCCGTTCCAGGGCGCGGCGCCCGCACTCACCGCGGCGATGTCCGACCAGATCGATCTTGCTTCAGTGACGCTGCCGCCAGCGGCGCCGCTGGTGCAATCCGGCAAGCTCAAGGGCATCGCCGTCACCAGCGCGGCGCGTTCCGCCGCTCTGCCGGATGTGCCGACCGCGACGGAATCAGGCTTCCCCGCGATCACGGCGACCGCTTGGAGCGGCTTCTTCGTGCCGCCGAAAACGCCGAAGGCTGTAGTCGACAAACTTGAACAGGCAATCCTGCAAGCCGCCGCCCTGCCCGACATCAAAGAAAAGCTCCTGGCGCTCGGCTTTGAGCCGACCAGCACGCCCGGCGCAACGTTTCGCACCGAGCTATCGGCCGAGATCAAGACGTGGTCCGCCGTGCTCGAAAAGGCGAACCTTATCCAACAGTAATCCCACCACGTTTCGCCTCCCGCCATCTCCCGACAGGAAATTTCGATGTCCCGCTTCGACGAATACATAAACAAGTACAAAACCATCAAGCTTGAACGCAAGAAGGGCATCCTGCAGATGACCTTGCACACCGAGGGCAAGCCGGTGCGCTGGGGTCCGGTGATCCAGTCCGAACTGGTCGACTGCTTTACGCAGATCGGCGCCGACCGCGAGAACCGCATCATCATCATGACCGGCATCGGCGATGAATTCAGCGGCCCGCGCGCCGAGCCCGGCTATTCATTCTACCGTGAAGTCTCGACCAACATCACGGCGAACCTCCTGGATGAAATCCACTGGAACGCGCATCGCATCATGACCCGCATGCTCGACATCGAGGTGCCGATGATCGCGGTCGTCAACGGCCCGGCTATGCGCCACTCCGAATTACCACTGATGTGCGACATCGTCATCGGCGCAGATGATTGCAGCTTTGAAGACACCGCGCATTTCAAGATCGCGAGCCAGACACCGGGCGATGGTATCGGCATCGTCTATACGATGCTGCTTGGCATCAATCGTGCGCGCTACTTCATGCTGACCGGCCAGATTATTGGCGCCAAGGAAGCCAAGGAGCTCGGCCTCATCGCCGAAATCCATCCGCGCGAGAAGCTGCTGGCGCGTGCCTGGGAACTGGCCGAGGACCTCGCGAAAAAGAACGATCTTCTGCTGCGCTACACCCGCGTCACGCTCATTCAGCCGCTGAAGAAGTGGATGGGCAATGAAGTGATGTATCACCTCGCCCTTGAATCGCTGGCCAAGCTCGACAAGGAAGACGTGACGCCGGATCACAAGGAGATCGAGGAAGGCGCGAAGAAGTAGCAACGATATAACCGGCCCATAAATTCGCCGGCGGCCCGAGCTCCATTCATCGTCGCGCCCCGATTTTGCCTCGAAGCGATGACGCTATGACGCCATCGCCGCTCTACGCCTGGGACTACGATGCGCACATTGCTGAAAATTGCGACCGCCGCCGCCATTGCAATTACGCTGTTCGCGCCAACCGCCTTCGCGCAGGCCAAAGGCAAGCGGCAACAGCAGCAGCCGACGGCCAACGCCGAAGACGCCGCCAAGAAAAAAACGCTCGACGCGGATTATAAGCGAGCGCTGAACAGCGTGCCGGATGCCAAGGAAAAGCCGGATCCCTGGAAGACCATGCGCTGACCGGGTGACCGCGGTCGATTTAGTGCACTGCACACAGATCGCACGCCCTTTCCAACCAAACCGTTCCAGTTAAGATCAGCGGCGTCGGTCGCCGATACGGTCGGGACTGGGAATACATAAAAACGTGAAAGTGGAATCTCCTCCGGTCGGCGGACCGATTAACAACGAGGGGAAATGCCATGAAACGTCGTCAATTTCTGCAAGCCGCCGGCGGTGGGTTCGCTGTGTCGGCCATTGCAGCGCCTGCGATTGCGCAAACGTCACCTGCCGTGAAATGGCGGCTGATGGCCAGTTGGCCGAAGTCGCTCGATACGCTGTACGGCGGCTGCGAATATTTCGCCAAACGCGTCGCCGAAATCACCGACAACAAATTCCAGATCCAAACTTTCGCGGCCGGCGAAATCGTTCCCGGACTGCAAGTGCTCGACGCGGTGCAGAACGGCACGGTCGAGCTGGGCAATACGGCGCTCTACTATTATTTCGGCAAGAACCCGGCCTTCACTTTCGGCACCGCGCTGCCGTTCGGGCTCAACTCGCGCCAGATGATTTCCTGGTTCCGCCATGGCGGCGGCGAAGAGCTGATGA
>JAQGJO010000579.1 GCA_028290595.1 Hyphomicrobiales bacterium
GAGAACGGCCGTCGCCAGAATTGCCCGTTCCATCGGAATGCCGGAGCGCTGGAGGACAGATGGCAGCCAGTTGATCAGCGAATAGAGCACGAGCAGGTTCGCAAAGAACGCAATCCAGATCAGGAACGTACCAAGCGCCCGATGATCCTGGAACAATTGCAGCACCAGCGCTCTGCCGGGCGCCGCAATTTGGTTCGTTACCGGCTCCCGGCGGGCACGCTCGAAAGCCTCGGATTCAGGCAGCGCGAAGAAGAGCAGCACGGTCAACAACAATGGCAATGCGCCGCCGACGTAGAAGGCGATATGCCAACCATGCGTGCTCATGATGGGAGCCAGGATCGCGCCGCCAAGCACAGCTCCGAGAGGGAAGCCGACAAACATCAGTGTTACGAATGTGGCGCGCCGGTTCGGCGGCGAATATTCGGAGGTCAGAGCGATGATATTCGGCATTGCGCCGCCCAGGCCAAGCCCGGTCAGGAAGCGCAGAATCGAGAGCGACGTCAACGATTCTGTGTAGGGAGTCAGCAGCGCGAACAGGCCGATCGCCATCGTCGAACCGATGATCACCCGTCGCCGCCCGCTCTTGTCCGACAACGGACCGAGCAAAAGCGCACCGATCGTGAAGCCGAGCAATCCGGCCCCGAAAACAATGCCGAACGCGCTCAAATCGGCGCTCCATTCACGGGCGATCAATGGGGCGACAAAGCCGATGACCTGCGTGTCGAAGCCGTCCAGTAAGGCGACGAGGGCGCACAGAATAATCGCCCTTAGCGCCGTGGCCTTCGAATACGTCCGTTCAATATCCGGAACGCGCGGCGCCCTCGCATCGATTGTTTCGATCGACATTAGTCCCCTCCCCTATGTCTATTTGATTGGCGACGGACGGTGCGATTAACCGCCCGCCAGACCGCACTACGCCGTCAGCGTTGACTCAGGTTTGCTTGCATTGGCTGTCTGCACCGCATCTTCGAAGACGCTCAGCCAATCCTTGTTGCCGGGTGCATTGACGGCTCCGCCCCAGGCGTTGCGATAGGCGTTTGGATTCTCGGCTCCGGCCGGCATCTTCCCCTGCTCGGCAAGCTCCTTGGCGGCACGCAGCAACCGTCGACGCGTGCGCACGACCATGATGTCGCTCGGCGCAAGGTGTTCGCGGTTCCGATCGACGATCGGCCCCATGCTCTCGCTGATCGCGATATCCTGAATCTCCAGCCCTTCAATACCCGTGTAGCTCAGATGTTTTTGCGCATCGCGATTGATCAGATAGTCGTTGCTCGCATTCGCCTTGAGCCGCCAGCGGCCGTACCAGTCGGTGGTGTTCGACAGATATTCGTAGTTGAACGAAATGCCCGGGCCACCGCCAAGAAGCGTTTTCTTGTCGGGATTCTCATGCGCGGACAGAACGAAAGATTTTGTGCTGATGGAGAAAAACATCGTGTGCGTATCATCCATCGGCACAAAGGCGCGAAGGACCGCATCCCGCCCCAACGGGCAAGGCGGCGGCTGGGTGAAGAAAGGCAGGCAAAATTGAGCAAACCGCCAATTCTTCTGTCCGTCCGGGAGATCGCGGTAAGCGCCATACATCACGCCGCAGTCCGTATCGGACACCTGATATTCCGGGGCGCGATTGGTCAAAGCGGGATCATTTGCTTCGACAAGTCCGCCGTGGAGAAAACCTAAGTGCGAGGTGTCGATGTCGCCTTCGAGCGCCTGCAGCCAGTTGCACTGCCGTTGCACGCACCAGACGCTCGCTTCGCCCTCGGCGAGTTTTAGCGCCGGGGCGTTCGGGAGTTCAGGCGGATCCTTCTTGTCCCCCATATAGACCCAGACGATGCCGAGGTGCTCCTTCGTCGGATAGGACTTGATCCTGACGTTGTCGCGTTGCAACTGACCATTGGGGAGGTTTGGCGCATCGACACACTTGCCGTCCGTATCGAATTTCCATCCGTGGTAAACACAGCGAATACCGTTTTTCTCGTTGCGTCCGAAGAAGAGCGAGGCACAACGATGAGCGCAAAGCTGGTCGACAATCCCCATCCGACCGGCTGTATCCCTGAATGCCAATAGTTCCTCACCCAGCAGTTTCAATCGGACGGGCGGGCCATCGGCAACGGCTTCGAGCGACAGGAGGGCCGGCATCCAGTACTGCCGCATGAGCATTCCCATGGGCGACCCAGGACCCGTACGGGTGAGTATTTCTCCATTGGTCATGCGCCACTCCCATTCTGCAGCTATCGTCACTGCTCGAACGTGTAGTTCGAAACAGCCTGCGGCAGAATGGAAAAGACCCGATGATCGCTATTCGTCCTGTCTATAGGCGGGACGGAAAGCTTAACGGCAGGCTATAGCTTTAAGGAGCGGAACTCTAAGGCCGCCTACTTCTCGACCGCCGCGCGATTGGTGTAGCGCGCATTGCCGAGACCGGTGCCGATGGTGAAGGCGCCCCAGCGTTCGACGTCGCCCATGAATGGGACTTCGCTCAATCCCTGCACGACGGCGTCGTTGTGCATCAACACGGTTGTCTGGTGACCGCCGATTTCCGGCAGACCCTCCGCTATCAATTTGGGCAGATTGAACTTGCTGCTCTCCCAATTGCCGGGAAGATTTTGTGCGCCCTTGTCGATGGAGCCATCTTCTTCAATCTTGCCGGGACAGGCGATGCCGATGAAGGGGGCGAGCTTGAAACCTTCCTTCTCGGCACGGCGGGCAAGGTCCTTCAGCATGTCGATCAGTTCGCTCACCGCTTCATCGCGCTTGGGACTGTCGTCGGCATGGCGCCAGACTTTCGATTTCCAGACCCGTGCCTTCGACAGGTCCTTGGCCTTTTTGACATTGGGTTCGACAACGCCAACCCTTATGTTGGTGCCGCCGATGTCGACTGCGAGAATTGAATCGTGCCCTTCAAAAATCCACCCCGGCGCCAGATGACCACAGCCGATCAGCGCTGCCTCGTCCGGATGATTGCGGATCGGAACCAAGTCGATTTTTGAGCCCTCGGCTTTCAGAATGAGATCGGCGCGGGCAATGGCGAGTTCGCCGATCCGGCTTTGCCGAAAGCCACCGCCGATGACGATGCGTTCGGTTTTGTCCCACGCCTTGAGGCGCAGGAAACGACGTGAGACCAATGCCAGTTCCTGAGCGAATTCCTCGACTGCGCTCTGGACCACAGCTGCGGCATCGAGATCGCCGCTGGCCAGAACCTCATCAAGCCGGCTGCGGCCGATCTCCTCGCTGACCTCGTCGCCAAATGGATCGGTGCCGAGCTTGCGCAAAGGCTTGCGCCAGTTCTCTAGAATCTCGTGGAAGGCCCGGCGGCTGGCCCGATCCCCAACGAAACCTTCATCGTCTTTGGCCTCGACATTATAACTGTCGACGATCACCGACGGCAGTTCCTGCGCGCCGTGCTTGCCGATGGACGAAGTTGTAGATTGCGTAGCGGATTGATTGGCCATGCCGGCACCCCTTTTGTACTGAAGGAGAAACGGCTTGCGCGGCAAAAGGTTGCGTATCCCGGCCTATCGCGAAGAACGGCTCGAATTGGCCACGGCGATCGCGATCACGCGGGATTGATACCTTGGCGGTAGCGTTTCGGGCTTAAAAGACCGGGTGCTTTGCCTGCCGGATCACGGCGGGCTGCATGCGTCTTGTCGCAGCCAACGGCCGCGACCTCCGGGAGGACATTATGAACCAATCGATAAAGCTGACTTTGCTGGCCAGTGCTTTTGTGCTCGCCGCTGGATATGCCGGCGCGCAGCAGACCGATTTTTCGAAGGTCGAGATCAAGACCACAGAACTCGGCAACCGGACCTATATGCTCGAAGGCCAGGGCGGCAATATTACGGTCGCGGCCGGCGACGATGGCGTGATCATGGTCGATAGTCAGTTCGCGCCGTTGCACGACAAGATCAAGGCGGCCGTTGCCGCCGTCTCGAAGGAGCCGATCCGCTATCTGGTCAACACGCATTTTCACGGCGATCATACCGGCGGCGATGCGGGCTTTGCCAAAGACGGCGCGATCGTGACCGCGCATGTCAATGTCGGCAAACGTCTGGCCGCAGGCACGACCAACGGGCTTACCGGCGCCAAGACGCCGCCTGTCACCGACAAAGAAGCGCTGCCGACGAAGACCTATACGAAAGAGCTGAAGCTCCGGGTCAAAGGCCGGCTGGCGCAATTGCGACATGTCAACAATGCCCATACGGACGGCGATACTTACGTCTATTTCGCCGACGCCAATGTGCTGTCGACCGGCGATATCGTGACGCTGGGCAATCGCTATCCCAATATCGATGTCGCCAACGGCGGCAACATCAAGGGCATGATCGCCGGTACGGACGCCTATATCAAACTGGCGAACGACAAGACGAAGATCGTTCCCGGCCACGGGCCGCTCACCGACAAGGCCGGGCTCGTCGCCTATCGCGCTATGCTGGAAACGGCGCGCTCGCGGGTCGCTAAGCTGATCACCGACGGCAAAAGCGTTGAAGATGCCATTGCGGCCAAACCCTTGGCCGATATCGAGACAAAGATCGGCGCCAACGAAAAGCAGAGTGCGGATTTCGTGACTCTGATCTACCGTTCAATCAAAGGTTGAAAGACCAGCTTTCTGCAAACCATAGCGCCGCCGGATAGCTCCGGCGGCGTTTCAAATTAACGTGTTGGCATTGGCCGTCGCCACTGAATCATATGCGAAAGTTGCCGCAAGAGCGTACGCGGCTCCCCTGCACCGGCAGAAGGCCGTATTGCCGCGGCGCACTCCGGCCGCTATAGGAAGCGAGCGGAACATACCGCACCGCAACAATCCATGAAATCTGAAGCATAGGCTCATGTCCGAGCCGTCTGATCGGTTGCACGTTCAATGATCGCATTGGTACGCATTGCCTTAAGCCGGCCCTACACCTTTGTCGTGCTCGCCTTGCTGTTGCTGATCATCGGACCGCTGGCCGCGTTGCGGACGCCAACCGACATCCTTCCAGAAATCCGCATTCCGGTCATCAGCGTGATCTGGCAATACACGGGTCTGCCGCCGGACCAGATGGCGGGGCGCATCACTTCGCCATTCCAGCGTGCGCTGACCACGACCGTCAACGACATCCAGCACATCACAGCAAATTCTTATGCCGGTTTCGGCATCATCAAGATCTTCTTCCAGCCCAACGTTGATATCCGCACCGCCAACGCGCAGGTCACGGCCATCTCGCAGACGCTGATCAAGCAGATGCCGCCTGGGGCGACGCCGCCGCTGATCCTGAACTATTCAGCCTCGACAGTTCCGATCATCAACCTGGCGCTGTCGGGCGACGGACTGACCGAGCAAAATCTTTCAGACATCGGCCTCAACCAATTGCGCACGCCGCTCGTGACCGTGCCCGGAGCCGCCATTCCGGCTCCCTTCGGCGGCAAGCAGCGCCAGATCCAGATCGATCTCGACCCCAGCGCCCTGCAGGCGCGCGGCCTCTCCGGCCAGGACGTCGCCAATGCGCTGGCTGCACAAAATCTGATCACGCCGGTCGGCACCCAGAAGATCGGCAACTTCGAGTATACGATCAATCTCAACAACTCGGTGCTGAAGATCGACGAACTCGGCCGATTGCCGATCCGCAACGTCAACGGCGCCACCATCTACATCGACGACGTCGCCACGATCCGTGACGGCAACTCGCCGCAGACCAATGTCGTCCATGTCGACGGCAATCGTTCTGTGCTGATGCAGGTGCTGAAAGCCGGCTCGGTGTCGACCCTCGACATCATTTCCGGCATCAAGCAGAAGGTGACCGACTACCGCGCCGCCCTGCCCGATGCGCTGAAGATCAGTTATATCGGCGACCAGTCGGTGTTCGTGAGCAGCGCCATCACCGGCGTGGCCCACGAAGGCATCATCGCTGCGCTTCTGACTTCGGTCATGATCCTGCTGTTCCTCGGCAGCTGGCGGTCCACCGTGATTATTGCGGTGTCGATTCCACTGGCGGTGCTCGGCGCCATCATCATGCTGTCGCTGATCGGCGAAACGCTTAATATCATGACGCTCGGCGGCCTGGCGCTTGCCATCGGCATTCTCGTCGATGACGCGACAGTGACCATCGAAAATATCAATTATCACCTCGAGCAAGGCAAGGATGTCGAGCCTGCGATCATGGACGGCGCGGCGCAGATCGTGACGCCGGCCTTCGTTTCTTTGCTCTGCATCTGTATCGTCTTCGTGCCGATGTTCTTCCTGAACGGCATCGCGAGATTCCTCTTCGTGCCGATGGCCGAAGCCGTGATGTTCGCCATGATCTGGTCGTTCATCCTGTCGCGCACCCTGGTGCCGACCATGGCGAAGTATCTGCTGCAGCCGCACGTGCATCACGCCGAGGGCGAAAGGCCGCCGACGCGCAATCCGCTGGTCCGCTTCCAGCGCGGCTTCGAGGCCGGCTTTGAACGCATACGCGGCGGCTATCACGGCCTGATCGATCTGGCGCTGTCGCGCCGCCCAATCTTCGTCATAGGCTTTCTCACCTTGGTCGCCGCCTCGTTCCTGCTGGTCCCCTTCCTCGGCCGCAACTTCTTTCCGACGATCGACAGCGGCAGCATCGTCATGCACGTGCGCACGCAGGTGGGCACCCGTATCGAGGAAACCGCCAATCAATTCGCCGACGTCACGAAGGCAATCCGCAAGATCATTCCGCCGGAAGAGATCGAGACCACGACCGATAACATCGGCATGCCTTTTTCCGGCATCAATCTCGCCTATAATAATACCGGTGTCATCGGGCCGCAGGACGGCGATTTCCAGATCAAGCTCAAGGAAGGCCACAAGCCGACCGGCGACTATATCCGGGCGCTGCGAGAGCAATTGCCGCGGCAATTCCCAGGCGTGAGTTTCGCCTTTCTTCCGGCCGACATCGTCAGCCAGATCCTGAATTTCGGCGCTCCGGCGCCGATCGACCTGCAGATCCGCGGCGCCAACCTCCCGGCGAATTTCGAATATGCCAACAAACTGATTGCCAGGATCCGCCGCATTCCCGGCATCGCCGACGCGCGCATCCAGCAGTCGCCGAACAGCCCGGTGTTCAACATCGACGTCGACCGCACTCGCGCGCAACTGGTCGGCCTGGCGACGCGCGACATCACCAACAGCATGATCGTCAATCTTGCCGGTAGTTCGCAGGTGGCGCCGACCTATTATCTCAATCCGGACAATGGCGTGTCCTACAACATCGTCATGCAGACGCCGCAATATCGGATGGATTCGATCGGCTCGCTCGAAAGCATGCCGATCACCGCGGCGGCGACGTCCGCCTCGCCGCTGCTGGGCGGCATAGCCAACATCACGCGCGGCACGTCGAACGCCGTGGTGTCGCAGTACGACATCCAGTCGCTGGTGCAGATCTACGCAACCACACAGGGGCGCGACCTCGGCGCTGTGGCGGCCGATATCGACAAAGCTGTCGCTGACACCAAGGCCGACCTGCCGAAAGGCAGTACCGTGGCACTGCTTGGTCAGGTCGAGACCATGAATTCCGCCTTCAGCGGCCTGCTGTTCGGCCTGCTCGGCGCCGTGGTGCTGATCTATCTGCTGATCGTGGTGAACTTCCAGTCATGGTCCGATCCGTTCGTGATCGTCACGGCCTTGCCGGCGGCGCTCGCCGGCATCGTCTGGATGCTGTTCACCACCCAAACCACCCTATCGGTGCCGGCGCTGACCGGCGCCATCATGTGCATGGGCGTCGCCACGGCGAATTCCGTGCTTGTGATCTCCTTCGCCCGTGAGCGCTACGGCATTCACGGCGATCCTGTTAAAGCGGCATCGGAAGCTGGGTTCGTGCGATTCCGGCCGGTGCTGATGACCGCCTTGGCGATGATCATCGGCTTGGCGCCGATGGCGCTGGGTCTTGGCGATGGCGGCGAGCAGAACGCGCCACTCGGCCGCGCCGTCATCGGCGGCCTGATTTTTGCTACGATTGCCACGTTGATGTTCGTCCCCGTGGTCTTCAGCATGGTTCATAAACGGCTCGCCGTTGAAGTTTCGCCTACTTCGGAGAATTTGCATGTCCACTGACCGGAAGCCGGCCGTTTCCCGCGGCAAGCTGGCCTTCGCCGGAATCGTCGCGCTGACTGTCGCCGGCGGCGTTGTCGTCTCTGGCATCATGGCCCGCGCCAAGAGCGGCGACGACTTGAAGGCCTGGACCGACGACCAGGCAATCCCGAGCGTGGCGGTGGCTCTTCCCGATACGCGCAAGCTCAATGCCACGCTCGACCTGCCGGGCCGGCTCGAAGCTTACTATCGGGCGCCCATCTTTGCGCGTGTCAGCGGCTACCTGAAGAGCTGGAGCGCCGATATCGGCGCGAAGGTCAAAGCCGGCCAGGTGATTGCTGAAATCGATGCCCCCGACCTCGATCAGCAGCTCCTGCAGGCCCGCGCCGACCTGGCGAACCAGCAGGCCGCCGCCAGGCTCTCGAAAGCCACGCTCGACCGCCGCAAGACGCTCGTTGCCTCGAACTTCGTCTCGGCGCAGGAAATCGATGAGCGCACCGCCGATCTCGCCAGCAAGAACGCCGCAGTAAATTCCGGCGCCGCCAACGTCGAGCGGCTTGAGGCGCTTGCGAGCTACAAGAAGATCACAGCACCGTTCGATGGTGTCATCACCCAGCGCAACACCGATGTCGGCGCGCTGATCTCGGGTGGCACTGGCAGCGGCCTGGCGATGTTCGTGGTGTCCAATGTGGCGAAGCTGCGGGTCTATGTCGACGTGCCGCAGAACTATGTGCCGGCCATCAAGATCGGCGCCAAGGCTGTGATTACGGTGCCTGATTATCCAAATAAGACCTTCCCGGCCACAGTCGAGGCGTCGTCGCAGTCGGTCGATGTCGGGTCCGGCACGACACGGATGCAACTGGGACTCGATAATGCCAACGGCGAACTGCTGCCGGGTGGTTATGCGAATGTGAAGATGAGCCTGGCACGCGATTCAGCGCCTCTGCACGTCCCTGCGACCGCGCTGATCTTCAACCAGAACGGCATGCGGGTCGCGACCGTCGGTCCGGACAACAAGATCCTGTTCAAGACCGTGACGATTGCCCGTGATCTCGGCCGTGAGATCGAGCTTGGTTCCGGCCTGGCTGCCGATGACCGCTTCGTCACCGCGCCGCCGGACGGCCTGTCCGACGGCGACACCGTGCGTATCACCGGCGACGTGCCCAAGCAGCCGACGATGACGTCGTCGGAAAAGCAGAGCACGAAGGGCTGAGCTAGTCCTTGCGGCCAGCCGTGTGGCCGCGATTGGCTTCGCCCGGTGCCCCGACATCGACCCTGGCGTCGATGACATAGACGCCGCCGGCGCGCACGACCTTCTCGCCGCGCAGCATCGCTTGGCGGAAGTCCGTCGCATTCTCGACCGGGCCTTCGCCATCAAGGCCCTGCGCCTTGGCGAGGCCGATGAGGTCGATGATAGGGTTGACCATCTCCTGCCCGACGAACTTGTTCTCCACCGGCCGGCCGCGGACGACGGCCATGCGTTCCTGATGGGCGACGTCGTTGTAGTAGACGCGATTGTTGGCGATGACGACGAGGAGCGGGATCTCCATATGAGCCGCTGTCCAGAAGGCATTGCAGCCCATGGTGAAATCGCCGTCGCCGATGACCGTCATGGCGAAGCGGCCAGAGCCTTTGAGCGCCAGCGCGGTGCCGATGGCGTTCGACGGGCCCGAGCCGACACCGCCACCGCCGTCCGCGCCGACGTAATCGAGCGGGTGCTTGAAATCGACCGTGTCCGACGGCCAGCCCAAGGCATAGCCGGCGACCGTCACATCGCGCGTGTCGCAGAAATCACGCACGACGAGGGCGAGATCACGCAGGCCCATCATACCCTGCGGACGCGGGGCGGAGAGCGGCTTGGCGGCGCGAACCGGCCATTTCGCTGCAGCCTTGTCGCCGGTGCCGCGCAAGCGGCGCACGGCTTCCAGCAGAGGCCGAATAAGCTGGTCGGCGGTGGCGAGGATTTTCAGATCACAGGGCGGCAGGCCGAAATGGTCCATGCTCCACCCGTTGTGGAGATAGTCGTCGACCGTGCAGTGGATGACTTTCGATTCAACCGGCGCATCCTTGCCCAGCGTCTGGATGA
>JAQGJO010000022.1 GCA_028290595.1 Hyphomicrobiales bacterium
GCCTGCAGCAGATAGGTATGCGCGGTGCCGGCCAGCGAGAAGACGCTGGTGACGCCGTGCTTGTGCAGGCTTTGGGCGATGATCTCGCCGCCTTTCAAATCCGATGAAGATGTCATCGTCCGTCCCCTGAGTCTGAATTGATTGTAGTTCACTGAATTGCCTAAAGACCGAAAACCAACAGAAGCCCTCATCCTGAGGAGCGCCTGAAAGGCGCGTCTCGAAGGACGTGGGCGTCAGGCCGCAACATCTGGATTCCACTTATGATTGAGCAAGCAACCGTCATACAAGGCCGCTCGGCATGTTTATCTCACACGCCCCCGTCCTTCGAGACGCCTGCTGCGCAGGCTCCTCAGGATGAGGGCTTCTGGTGGCATGTTGCCTCTTGCAACACGCTTCTATCAATCGCACTCACGAAATCGCGGCTGCGAGCCGCAATCCTTCGAGCATCGAGCTTTTGAACAGGTAGGTCTTCATGCGGGCGCGGTCGCCGGTGATGGCCTGCAGCTCGGTCAGCAATTCGCGGCGGCGGGCGGGATCGCGTTCGCGCATGCGGGCGCGGTTGCGGTCGGCCTGAATGAGAATTTCGTTCTGCGCGATCGGCCGGCGCCTGCGGTCGTAAAGATCGAGCTGGCGATCGTCGGCGCCGTTCTTGATCACATCGACCAGCGCCTTGCTGAGTTCGAAGGCATCGTGAATGCCGCCGTTCAGACCCATGCCGCCCGACGGGCTGTTGACATGCGCGGCGTCGCCCGCCAGCACGACTCTGCCGGCGCGATAATTGGGAACGATGCGCATATGCACCCGATAGGGCCGGCTTTCGTTGATCTGATACTGTTCGGGGCGGGCGACGATGTCCTGCAGGCTGGCGTTCAGCGCTTCCGGCGTCATCTGATCTTCGATCGGCACGCCTTCTTCCGGATAGATCGAGACGCGCCAGCGGCCCGGCACTTTCAAGAGGCTGAAATTGCCGCCGGCTTTCCAGCAATAGCTGACGTTCGACAGGCCTTCGAGATGATCCTCGAACGGGAACAGCGTCGTGGCGAGCAGCGTCGTTTCCGGATAGGTGACGCCCTCGAAATCCAGCTTCGCGCTTGAGCGCACCATGCTGCGCGCACCGTCGCAGCCGGCGACATAGGCGGCGCGAAACGTCTTCACGCCGTCAGGCGTCTTCACCGTCACGGCGACGCCGGTGTCGTCCTGCACGATGGTTTCCGCCTCGCTGTCGAACATCACCCGGACATTCGGCAGAGCCGCGGCGCGCTTGTGGAGCGCGCGCGCGAGCTTCCATTGCTCGCATTGCAGCCGATAGGGATGCGCCGTGACATCGGCGAGGACGGACAGATCGAACACGGCCCGTTCGCCGCTGGGGTGGCTCCTGATCTGCCAGCTCGGGCAGATGAGGCCGGAGGCGATCAACTCATCGGTGACGCCGCTTGGCGCAAGCATGTCGAGGGTCGGCGGGTGAAAGGTCGAGGCGCGGAGATCCTCGTCGATGGCGCTGGCCTTCTCGATCACACGAACCGCGAGACCTTCTTGTCCCAGGAGCAAAGCCAGGCAGAAGCCGACCGGGCCGCCGCCGACTATGATGACATCGTCTGTTTCCAGTGCAGTAGGCATGGTTTTTGATTGTTCCTGGATAGCGCCGATTTTTGACTTTCATTTGTAACAGATATCTGTCTTAATAAAAATACATTTGATTGGCTAGTCGGAGATTGCAGTGATCCATCGTCGTGACTTCCTCAAAGCAGGTTCAACGGCAATTGCCTCAGCGGCGCTGGCGATGCCGGCGATCCGGACGGCGAAGGCAGCGACGCCGCTGACGTTCTTCACGCCCTTCGGGTTCAGCCCAGACTATATCGAGGTCATGAACGCCAAGGCAGCCGGTTATTTCGCGCGCGAGGGGCTCGACGTCACGGTGCGCGGCGCCCAGGGCACGGCGCAGGTGATGCAGCAGTTGATCACCGGCGAGGCGCATATCATTCGCTCCGCCCAGCTCGACCAGATGCGGCTCGTGCAGCAGCAGAAATTGCCGCTGACTTGCATTTCGACGCTGTATCAGGCCTCGAACTTCTATCTCATCAGCGCCAAGAGCAAGCCGATCCTGAAAGGCGAGGATCTCAAGGGCAAGACGATCGGCGTCGTCTCCGTTGGCGGCACGACCTCGATCTATCTCGACATCATGCTGCAGAAGTCCGGCTTGTCGAAAGACGACGTCAAGCGCGAAACCACCGGCAACGGCCCCGGCGCTTTCCAACTTGTGAAGCAGGGCCGCATCGACGGCTTCATCGCAACCCATGTCGCGACGATCCCGCTGGAGCGGGCGGGCGAAGAAATCACTTATTTCAGTTCCGACAAATACAGCCCGATGCCGAACCAGGGATATTTGACGACCACGGGTTTTCTGCAAAAGAATCCCGACGCCGCCGTCGGCTTCCTCAAGGCGATCAAGAGCTCGGTCGATGAAATTCTGACGCAGCCGCGCCAGGCGATCTTCGAGCGCGCCGCCAAGGAATTCGACATCCAGGGCATTCGCAACATGGACAATATCCTCGCCATCTCGGGGAACTGGCCGAACCTGCTGCTGTCGCAGGGCCGTGAAAACCTGCTGCGCAATGTTCCGGCGCTCTGGCAGCAGGGCGCCGATGTACTGACGTCTGTCGGATACCTGGAACAGGCAGACGCCAAGCAGTTCTACACCAATGACTATATCGACAAGGCATTGAAGGCCTGAGGCTCAGCCATGTCTCCTGCAAGCATGTCTTCTGCGGCGAATCCCACCAAGGCCAAAGCCTCCAAAACCCAGCGGCTGTATCTGCTGCTGCGGCATGGCATTGTCGGCGGCGAAATTGCCATTGGCGACAAGCTGCCAAGCGAGGCCGAACTCGGCAGTCTGCATGGCGTCTCACGCGTGACGGTGCGCAGGGTGCTGGGCCAGTTGGAAGACGAGGGTCTCATCTCGCGGCAGCCGGGGGCCGGAACTTTCGTCAAGGATCGTGGTGTCAGCCGCCCGATCGTCGCCGAGCTCGCGAATGCATTGGCCAATCTGAACGAGATGGGCCGCGTCACCAGCGTGAAGCTGCTGTCGTTTGCCTATGTGCGGCCATCAGCCTCCGTCGCGCAAAGCCTGCTGCTGGCGCCGGATATGCTGACGCAGCGGTCGGTGCGCGTGCGCATGGCCAACAACGAACCGTTCTCCTATCTGGTCACCCATGTGCCGCAACCGATCAGCGGGACCTACTCGGAGCAAGATCTGGCGACGCATTCTTTCCTGAGCCTGCTGGAACGGTCGGGCGTCGAAATCGACCGCGCCGAGCAGACGGTGACCGTAACTTTGGCGACGCCCGAGATGGCCGAAGCCTTGAAGATAGACATCGGTGGACCGTTGCTGTCGATCACCCGTGTCACCTTCGACAAGGCGGGCAATGGGGTCCAGCATCTGCAAGGCTTCTATCGGCCGGACCGCTACCGGTTCGAAATGCATCTGGTACGATCGAAAGAGGCAGAAGAGTTTATCTGGAAGCCATCCTCCGCCGATGCGCGTCGCACGGCCAAAAGGAATGCCTACACATGAGCCTCGAATATGCACGCTTAGGCCTGATCGGCGTTCTGACGCCCCAGGCCAATACGACGGTGGAGCCGGAGTTCGGCATTCTCTGGCCGGCGGGCGTGGCCATGATCAACGGCCGGCTGATGAGCACCAAGGTCGGTATGGAGGATCGTCTGATCGATTATTTCGAACAGCTCGATCAATCGCTCGCCCAGTTTGCCAATGCGCCGGTGGGTGCTGTCGCGCTGGCTTGTACCGGCGCCTCCTATCTCGCCGGTGCTTCCGGCGAACAGGAGATGATCGACCGGCTCTCGAAGAAGATCGGCGCGCCATTCATCACGGCCGGGCGCGCGGTGCAGCTTGCCCTGCAGGCGCTGGGCGCCAAACAGATCGCCCTGGTCTCGCCCTATCCCCCCGCGCTGACGTCGGCCAGCATCGTCTACTGGAATGCGCTCGGGTTCGAGGTGACGAGCGTCGTTCATGTCGGCTCGATTGATAAGAGCTTTCATCCGATATATTCGATCAGCGCCGGCGGCACCCTGGATGGCCTCGACAGTCTCGAAGACAAGCCTTTCGATGCCGTCGTCATGCTCGGCACCGGCATGCCGACCCTGCAGCCGATCCTCGATCGTCCGCAAGTGCGCGGCGCACCGGTGATGTCCTGCATGCTGTGTCTTGGCTGGGCGGCGGCGCAGACCGTGATGGGCGGAGAGATGAGCGCGGAATCATTGCGGGCCTGGATTGCAGGAACGCACTGGCGGGCGCGGCTTGAAGCGCATCAGGGTCTGGCGAGCGCAGCGTCATGATAGCGCGCAATCCCGGGGCAATTGCGATTAAGATGGCGCGATTAAGATGGGAAGAACAATGAATGTCGCAGTCGAGGAACGGACGCCCATGGATCGGACGCCTATGACCAGTGCAACGGAAGCCGCTCCGATCATTCAACTGACGGACGTTTCCAAATGGTATGGAACGCGCGACAAGCCGGTCCACGCGCTTGCGGAAACCAACCTGAATATTGCACCGGGCGAACTCGTGGTTTTGCTCGGCCCATCGGGCTGCGGCAAGACGACGTTGCTGCGCATGATCGGCGGCCTGCTCGATCCGACCAGCGGTCGCATCGACGTCTCGGGCAAGGAGCTTTGGCGCAATGGCGAGCGCCAGGGTGATGCCGTTGCCGATCTCGGCATGGTCTTCCAGGACGCGCATCTGTTTCCGTGGTTCACGATCGAGGAGAA
>JAQGJO010000038.1 GCA_028290595.1 Hyphomicrobiales bacterium
GAAAAATCCGGATGTGCTGGCCGCCTTGGTCCGGGCCGCATTTCGCGCCGCGCAATTCATCGAGGAGCCGCAAAATCGCGCCGAGGCGGCGCGCCTCCTGGCGCGGCCGGAGCGGATCGGTGTCGACGCAGAGGTGATCCAGCGAACGCTCGACGGCCGTCTTAAAATTTCGCCTGAGGGTACGATGCGCGAAAGCAACCGCTATTTGCTGGTGGGGCGGGAAGGCGCGGCGCGGCCGGATCCGGTCCAGGCCGCATGGCTCTATGCCCAGAAGGTACGCTGGGGACAGGCCTCAATGAGCGCGGGGGCGCTGAAGACCGCCCAAGCAGTGTTCAGGCCGGACCTCTACGATGCGGCGCTGGAACGCGCCGGCACGCCCGCCGAGCCATCCCAGGCGATCGGCGCGTTCGCAGGGCCTGCGTTCGATGCCAACGATATCGCCGGGCATCTGGCGGCCTTCAAGATCGGACGCTGGAAGGCCTGACCCAGAGGTCGCTGGAGCAATATCGGGCAGTCGGCTCGACAGGCTAATAATTAGGCTGCCTGCTCGAAATTAGCGGTGAACGCCTCCTTGGAAGTTCCCGTCGATTCGTTCAACTGACTGAATATACTAATTAAATTTAGGACCTCCGCATGGCACGCAACTTGAATGTTGCAGTGCAGCCGGCCGTCGCAGATGCCCGCCGGCCTACGTCCAAGATGGATTTCCGCAGCAACGAAGCTGGTCGGACCGCTCTCTGTAATTGAACCCGGCGCTGTCAGCCGGCCGGTTTCAGGGTGGTCGCATTCCCATTCGTTGATGCCACCGGTCGTGGCCGCAGGAGCTTCGTCGCGCACCATGAAAATCGAAACGCTCTCAGTCGACTTTACCGACGAGCAGAAACGCTACCTCGAAGGTTTTGCCACGGGCCTGCAGATCAGCAAGGTCGGGCGCGGTTTTGGCGGCGCGGCGGCAGGCAAATCAAACGCGGAGCCGTCGGGACCGGAAGCGTCGCACCTCAAGGCGCAGGACAGGACGGTCGCGTCGGGCAAGAAGCTCGTCGACCAGGAAAAGTGGAAGCGCGAGGAGCATCCGTTCGACGCCTATCCGCGGCTGAAAGAGCAGGCGCTGGCCGATGCGCGGCCATCGCCGGCGGACAATTTCCGCTGGCGTTATTACGGCCTGTTCTATGTCGGACCGACGCAGGATTCCTACATGTGCCGCATGAGGATTCCCAACGGCATCCTGAAGCACTGGCAACTCACGGGGCTTGCGGATCTGATCGAGCCCTTGTGCGGACCGTTCGCCAACGTCACTACCCGCGCCAATTTGCAGGTTCGCGAAATTCCGCCGAAAAATGCGGTGGCGCTGATCGAGGGGATTCAGGATCTCGGCCTGTGCTCGCGCGGCTCCGGCGCCGACAACATCCGAAACGTTACGGGCACGCCGACCGCGGGCATCGATCCCCAGGAAATTCTGGACACCCGCGAATATGCCCGCGAATGGCACTATCACATCCTCAACGACCGCTCGCTGACGGGATTGCCGCGCAAGTTCAATGTGGCGTTCGACGGCGCCGGCAAGATCGCGGTGCTCGAGGACACCAACGACATCGCGTTTGCGGCGGTCGAGGTGAACGACGGTTTTGATGTTGAGCCCGGCATCTGGTTCAAGCTCGGCATCGGCGGCATCACCGGCCACAGGGATTTTGCCGCCGACACCGGCATCATCGTGAAACCCGCGGACGCCACAAAAGTGGCCGACGCTATCGTGCGCGTGTTCATCGATCTCGGCGACCGCACCAATCGGCTTAAAGCACGCCTGAAATACGTGATCGACGGCATGGGGATGGAGAAATTCCTGGTGCTGGTCGAGCAAAAACTCGGCCATGCCTTTACCCGCGTGACGCCCGAGGCGCTGGCGCCGCGCCCGGCCTTCGACCGTACGGCACATATCGGGGTGCACAAGCAAAAGCAGGCCGGGCTGAACTGGATCGGCGTGGCGCTGCCTTTGGGCAAGGTGACTTGCGAGCAGATGCGCGGGCTGGCCAAAATCGCAGCCGATCTCGGCGATGGCGATATCCGTCTCACGGTCTGGCAGAACCTGCTGATTTCAGGCGTGCGCGACGACAAGGTGGCGCTGGCCACGGCTGCGATCGAGGCGATCGGGCTTGCGATCAAAACCTCGGAACTCCGCGCCGGCCTGATTGCCTGCACCGGCCGCGCCGGCTGCAAATTCGGCAATGCCGACACCAAGCGTGCCGCCGCCAGAATCGCCGACTGGTGCGAACCGCTTGTGCCGATCGAGACGCCGATCAACATCCATCTCACCGGCTGCCACCATTCCTGCGCGCAGCACTACATCAGCGACATCGGCATGGTTGGTGCCCGCATCGCGGTCGACGACAGCGACGACACCGTCGACGGGTTTCATATTTTCACCGGCGGCAGCTTCGGTCCTGACGCCGAAGTCGGGCAGGAGGTATATCACGATGTCACGGCGGAGGATGCGCCCGTCCATGTCGAGAAGCTGCTGAAAGCCTATGTCTCGCATCGCGCTTCGCCCGACGAAACCTTTCTCAGCTTCGCGCGCCGCCACGACGGCGAAACGCTACGCAAGCTGGCCGACGCCGAGGTTTCCTCATGAACCAGATGACGCCTCCGCCCAAAATCGAAATCATTCCCTCCAGCGCGCCATTTTCCGAAGCGCAGCGTTCCTGGCTCAACGGCTTCTTTGCCGGGCTGCTCACGACCGACGGTGGCCCGGCGGCGTTGTCTGCGGAGCAGGGCGGTGCCCTGCTGCAGGGCCCAATGGGCGATGCCGATGACGGCGAGGCGCCCTGGCATGACCAAACCCTGCCGATCGCCGATCGCATGAAGTTGGCCGAAGGCCGTCCGTTGCGCCGGCGCATGATGGCGGCGATGGCGCAGCAGGATTGCGGCCAGTGCGGCTACAATTGCAACGACTATTCCGACGCGATCGCCGGCAAGGCCGAGGCGCGTCTCAATCTCTGCGTCCCCGGCGGCAAGGAGACCGCGCGGATGCTGAAGGCGCTGAATGAGGAGCTGGAAAAGGCGCCGACAGCTGCGTTGGCAACGCCTGCCGCAGCCATCGCAGCAGCGCCTGCGATCCTGACGGAGCCGGGGCGCTCGCGCGACAATCCGGTGTCGGCGATTTTCACCTCGCGGCGTCTGTTGAACAAGACCGGATCGGAAAAGGAGACCTGGCACATCGATTTTGACCTCAGCGGCGCCGGCCTCGACTATGTCGTCGGCGATTCCTTCGGCATCTTTGCCTGCAACGATCTCGGCCATGTCGACCAGATCATCGCCTTGCTCGGCGCGTCACACACGACGGAAGTCAGAGGCAAGACGCTGCGCGAAGTGCTGACCGACGAGGTTTCCTTGGCGCCGGCGCCGGACAGTCTGTTCGAACTGCTGTCCTTCATTACCGGCGGCGCGCAACGCGAAAAAGCCCGCGCGCTGGCGCAGGGCGAAGACCCCGATGGCGACGCCGCGACGCTGGACGTGATGGCGGCGCTGCAGAAATTCTCCGGGGTGCGTCCGCATCCCGAGGCCTTCATCGAGGCGCTGGAGCCGTTGCAGCCGCGGCTCTATTCGATTTCCTCGTCGCACAATGCGACGCCCGGCAAATTGTCGCTGACGGTGGATTGCGTGCGCTATGTCATCAACAAGCGCAGGCG
>JAQGJO010000051.1 GCA_028290595.1 Hyphomicrobiales bacterium
GCTAACGCTCGCTGCTGTCGCAGATGCGCAAATCCTTTGTGCAAATCTTTGGCATTCTGCTCTCATTCTATTTTCCATGTCTTTTTTCGTATCTCGCTGCCTATTGCGCGCCTCCTCTTTTGCGGATCAGCCGGCGGGTGTAGGATACGCGTCGCGCCGGACAATTGAGGGATTGTGCGTGCGCGACGGAAGGGGAAAATAAATGAAAAACATTCTCGTGCCTGTCGAGTTGCACTCGACCATCGACTCGGTCCTGCAGACCACGCTGCTGCTGGCGCGCAAATTCGATAGCTCTATCGAGGGCACGCCACTCGGACCCGATCTGCCCGATCTTGTGGCTTTCGACATGCCGGTGAGCTGGACGATCACCGACCAGAATTCATGGAAAGAACTGGCCGAGGATGCGCATCGCAAGTTCGACAGCTTCATGGCCGACAATTCAATTCCGGCGAATTCGCTCGGCGTGAACGGGCCAAGCCAGTTCTGGTCCGGCGAACAATCGCTGGGCGACAGCCAGGTCGCAAGCTACGGCCGCGTCTTCGACATCACGGTGCTCGGGCGGCCGGGCGCGGAGCGCGGCGATCCGCGCATGACGACGGCCGAGGCCGCCTTGTTCGAAAGCGGCCGGCCAATTCTTCTGGCGCCGCCGGAAGCGCCGAAACAATTCGGCGACACGATCGTCATCTCGTGGAACCAGAGCACGGAAACGGCGCGAGCCACGGCCTTCGCCATGCCGTTCCTGAAGAAGGCCAAGAAGGTCATCGTCCTGACCATCGAGAACTTTGTGGTCGATGGTCCTTCCGGCGATCAAGCCGCGGAAAAGCTCGCCAAACACGGCATCAATGTCGAAGCCGTCACCAAGCCCGGCGGCAAAAGCTCCGGTGACTCTATTCTCGAAGAGACCGAAAAGCTCGGCGGCGATTTTCTGATCAAGGGCGCCTACACGCAAAGCCGCCTGCGGCAGATGATTTTCGGCGGCGCGACAGCGCATATCCTGGCCAAGGGGAAGCTGCCGGTCCTGATGGCTAATTAAAAGGCTGATCTGTCATTCCCGACGCGCCGAAAGGCGCGGGCGGGAATCCAGGCGTTGCAATGGCGTCGACGTGGAACGTTGGCGTCTGTAGCAAACTGAATAATCAGGACTGGATCCCCGCTCACCTGCTGCGCAGGTGTCGGGGATGACAGTGTGATTGTTTAAACCCTGCGCGATGGATTGAGCCAGGCCAGTACCGCCCCGCAGCCGCTGATGCAGGCCAGCATCAGATAGGCGTTGTGAAAGGCCCAGGCGATTTCGCCCATGACGATCGCGCGCCGCTCTGGCGTGAGCGCGTCGAGCGTTGACGGACCCTGTTCGAGAATCCGCGCAAACATGCTCGTCGCCTCCGGATCGGCGGCGCCGAGCGAGGCGAACAGCACCGTCGCGAACAGCGCGGTTCCAACCGCCGCGCCGACCGTGCGCGCCAGTTGCGTCGAGCCTGCGGCGGCGCCGAGCTTGCGCCGCCCGGCGATAGTCTGGATCGTCACCTGCACGACGCTCATCACCGTTCCCAGGCCGATAGCGGTGATGCTGACCGCAACCATCACCTGCGTCAGCGTCATATGCGACGAGTTGAGAGCGAAATACACCATGCTGAGGCAGCCCAGCACCAGGCCGAAGGACGGCACGATCATGGTCATGCCGGTGCGGGTGATGAAACGGCCGGTCAGCATCGACGATGTGGCGATGGAAGCCGTGCAGGTCAGCAGCACCCAGCCGATCTTCTGCACCGGCGCAATGTCCATGATGTGCAGATAGAGCGGCATGAAAGCGACGAACGAGGTCAGCACCGCGCCATGGGAGACGCCCATCAATTGCGCCATCCAGACCCCTCGCTGGCGCATGAGATCTATCGGCAACAGCGGCGATGGCGTGCGCTTCTCCTGCCGGATCAGCAGAAACAGGGCGACGATGGCAATCGCAATAAGAGCCGCGATCATCGGCATAATCGCCATGTTGAACTGACGCACGTTCTGCAAGGCAAGCAATGTCGGCACAATGAAGCCGGCGAAGAACAGCAGGCCGGCAAAGTCGAAATTCCATTCGCCCCTAGAGCCGGGCCGCGCCTGCAGCCGCATGATCAGCAACACGGCGATCAGCGCTGCCGGAATGTTCATGAAAAAGAAGGAGCGCCAGCCGAAGTTCAGCGTCAGATAGGCGCCGACCAAAGGCCCGAAGGCGGTGGCGCTGACCGAAATGGCGGCGAGATAGCCCTGATATTTGCCGCGCTGGCGCGGCGGCACCACTTCGCCGATCAGCGCCTGCGACATGCTCATCAATCCGCCGCCGCCCATGCCCTGCACAAAGCGCGACATGGCGAGGATGGTGACGGACGGCGCCAGCGAATTGAGGATGGCACCGGTCACGTAGATCGCGAGCGCGACGAACATGAGCTTGCGGCGGCCGAAGCGGTCGCCAAGATAGCCATACAGCGGCGCGGCAATCGTCGAGGCGATGAGATAGCTGACGATGATCCAGGAAATCCGGTCGACATCGCCAAGGGAGCCGGCGATGGCCGGCAGCGCCGTCGCCACGATGGTCTGGTCCGCGATGGCCAGGAACATCGGCAGCATGATGGAGGGGAAGACCCTTAAGAACATGCCGCGCGTGTCAGCGGGAAATGCGCCTGAAATATCCTCCGATGACTGGGTTGTCGAACTCAACGAAACGATCCTTTGCCGCCCAGAACTTGCCTCTGGCGCGATTCCAATTGGCTCCCGGCCATCTGATAGACCCGGGAACGCCCAGTGCCAATTG
>JAQGJO010000053.1 GCA_028290595.1 Hyphomicrobiales bacterium
ATTCAGCGCCACGCAGTATGTTCCGGCACAGAACGCCTTCGGTGGCTTCGTCTATGCCGGCGCCACGATGGCGCTGACCGCTGCATACTGGACCATTCACAGCCAGAAGCCCGATGTGCTGGCATTCCTGGGCTGCGACATGATCTACGACCGGCCGGACAAGACGCATTTCTATGGCATCGGCCATCCCGATCCGTTGCGCGATGACGTCACCCTGCGCAACCTCGAGGCCAAGTCGGCGCGCCTGCTTGTTCAGGCGCTGAAACACGGCTGCCTGTGCATCAATCTGTCCGACCTGCCGCGCAGCCGGCTGGTTTTTCCCAGGCTCGCCTTCGACGAGCTTGGCGGCCTTTCGCTCACGCGGATTGCCGACATGAAGGCGGACATTCTTGGCAGCATCCGGCTCGACAAGGCCGAAAGAGCCGAGGAGATCGAGAGGGACCTCGGCTATTTCTACGAGGACGGCATGTACTGGAACCATCTCGACGAGATCGACGAGACGTTTCTTGCCGACATCGATAGGCTGTGGATGTCGGCCATCGAGGAGAGGCGGGCGGGTTGAAGCTGCCAACCTCCCTCACAGGGGAGGGAGATCGGCCCGTTATCCGCTCAGCCTACTCCGCCGCCAGCCTGTCCTGCGTCTTCGTCTCGAAGTCGCTGGCGTCGTGGCGCTCGTGCAGTTGCAGGGCAGGCTCGCCGAAGGCGCGGTTGACCATGCGGCCGCGCTTGACCGCCGGGCGGGCGTCGATAGCCTGCGCCCAGCGCTGCACATTCTTGTACTCCTGCACGGACAGGAAATCGGCGGAATCATTGTACATGCGGCCGAGCGCCAGCCCGCCATACCAGGGCCACACCGCCATGTCGGCGATGCTGTAGTCCTTGCCGGCGATGAATTCGTTGTCGGCTAGCTGGCGATCGAGCACGTCGAGCTGCCGCTTGGTCTCCATGGCATAGCGGTCGATGGCATATTCGATCTTGCTGGGCGCATAGGCATAGAAGTGCCCGAAGCCGCCGCCGAGGAACGGCGCGCTGCCCATCTGCCAGAACAGCCAGGATAGGGTTTCGGCCCGTTCCGCTCCGTCCTTTGGAAGGAAGGCGCCGAATTTCTCGGCGAGATGCACCAGGATCGCGCCGGACTCGAAGATACGGAACGGCTTGTCGCCGCTGCGATCCATCAGCGCCGGGATCTTGGAGTTCGGATTGACATCGACGAAACCCGAACCGAACTGGTTGCCGTCGATCCGGATCAGCCAGGCATCGTATTCCGCGCCTGTATGACCGGCAGCGAGCAGTTCCTCGAACATGATCGTGACCTTCTGGCCGTTCGGCGTCGCCAGCGAATAGAGCTGGAACGGATGTTTGCCGGTCGGGAGCTCCTTCTCATGGGTGGGGCCGGCGATGGGCCGGTTGGTCGAGGCAAATTTGCCGCCGTTCTCCTTGTCCCAGGTCCAGACTTTGGGAGGCATGTAGGGGGCGTCGGTCATGTCAGGCTGGCTCCGGAAAAGGGGCAGGGTTGATGGTTGCCGGGGACAGGTAGGGATGAATGCAATTGCATGCAAGATGGCGAGGCGTCCTATGCCGGAAGCCGCCTTGTGCCGGGCGAAGACATGCGATGTAACGACTCCGCACCGCCGTCGCTGCCGATGGCGGGATTCTCCTGCTTGCGAAGATTCCCCTCCCGATGAGCGACACCCCAGCGCAGACCGTCGGCGCATCGCCCACCAAACGATCCTTCGCGGCGCTGCATCACCCGGGATTCCGCGCCCAATTCATCACCTATGTGCTGGCCATGATGGCCGACAATATCGAGCATGTGATCAGCTACTGGGTGGTGTTTCAGAAATTCCAATCGCCCGCGCTGGGTGGTTTCGCCATCGTCTCGCACTGGCTGCCGTTCCTGCTGTTCTCGGTCACGTCTGGCGCGCTGGCGGAGCGGTTCGACCCGCGGCGCGTGATCCAGTGCGGCATGGCGCTGTTCATTCTGGCATCGCTGGGCTGGGGCTATTTCTTCATCACTGACACACTGCAGATGTGGCAGGCGATGGTGCTGCTGGTGATTCATGGCTGTGCCGGCGTGCTCTGGCAGACGCCGAACCAGATGCTGCTCTACGACGTCGTCGGTTCCGCCGACCTGCCGAGCGCGGTGCGTCTGAACGCCATGGCGCGCTATCTCGGTGTCATGGTTGGCCCAGCGGTCGGCGGTGTGATCCTGCTCGCGTTGGGTCCGGCCTATGGCATCATGCTCAACACCATCTTCTATCTGCCGCTGGTGCTGTGGCTGATCAAGGCGCCCTATGGTCCGCGCTTTCGCACCGGCGCGCCCGCGCCTCAGCGCGCCGTGCGGGGCTTTGCGGACATCGTCCAGACCATGCGCGACGTTCGCCACCGGCCGGTGATCGTCTCCATGATCGCACTGGCCGGCGCGGCCTCGTTCTTCGTCGGCAACGCCTATAGTTCGCAGATGCCGGGCTTCGCCAGTGATCTCGGCCATGGCGATCCCGGCATGTCCTACAGCATGCTGTTGGCGGCTGACGCAGCCGGTGGCCTGCTTGCCGGCCTGGCGCTGGAGGGCAGGCAATTGCTGGCGCCGAAGCCGCGTACGGCGATCATTCTGGCGCTGCTCTGGTGCGGTGCGTTGGCGATCTTCGCGTTGACCGGTCACTACGCCATTGCGCTGTTGTTCCTGTTTGCGGCGGGATTCCTCGAATTGTCGTTCAACGCCATGGCACAGAGCCTTGTGCAGCTCGATGCACCCCTGGACAAGCGCGGCCGCGTCATCGGTCTGTTCAATATGGCGAGCCTGGGCCTGCGTGCCTTCAGCGGCATCTCGGTCGGCGTCGTCGGCAGCATGATCGGGATCCACTGGTCGCTGGCGCTGTCCGCGCTGGCGACTATGGTTGTCGCGGCGGGACTGTTGGCGCTGCCCTAGCGAGGAAAACCTCGGCTGTTTACCAGTCCACCATTCGGTCGTCGCCGCCGAACGCAGCCGGCATGGCAGCGTAATGCGGCAGGCCGTCGCGGACCGGAGCAATCGCCTCGCTGCAATTGATGTGCAGGCTCGGCTTGAACGCGTCCCCGAGCAGATAGCCGTTGATGCTGCGCATGCCGATCCCGTCGAGTTCGATAATCAGCCGCGTGGCACATTTTGCGCAACTGAGGCGCGGGGTCGTCTTCAGCGCGAACGACGTCGTGTCGCCTTGTACGACTTCAACGCCGTCAGCCGGATAGACGGCCTCGGCCACATAAGCCGCGCCGTGGACGGTCTGGCAGTCGGCGCAGTGGCACCAGAAATGGGCGATGGGGTCGGCTGAAATCCTGAGCTTCACGGCGTTGCAGGGGCAGGCGAGGTCCATGGGCGCACCTCATCTGATGCGCAAAACTACCA
>JAQGJO010000107.1 GCA_028290595.1 Hyphomicrobiales bacterium
GTGGCGGTGCCGCAGAACATGACCGGCGCCACCGGCCTGGTGATGGCGAACTATCTGTATCGCGTCGCCCCCAAGGATGGCACTTATATGGGCCTGATCCAGAACGGCCTGCCGACTTTCCAGGCCGTTGGCAAGGAGGGCGCCCAGTTCGATGCCCGCCAGTTCGAATGGAACGGCTCCATCGACCATACCGTCGAGACGATCCTCGTCTGGAAGAGCACCGGCGTGAAGACCATCGAGGACGCCCGCAAGAAGGAAGTCATCGTCGGCTCCATCGGCTCCTCCGGCATCACTTATATGTATCCGGTGATGCTCAACGAAATGATCGGCACAAAATTCAAAATGGTCACCGGCTATCCGGGCTCGGGCGCGCTCAACCTCGCCATACAGCGCGGCGAGGTCGAGGCGCGCAACAATTCCTGGGGCAGCATCAAGGCCAACAATCCCGACTGGATCGCCAACAAGGATATTTCGGTGCTGGTCTTTTCCGGCAAGCGGCCCGACGATCTCAAGGACATACCGGATCTCCACGACGTCATCACCTCCCCTGAGGACCGGCTGGTTGCGCAGATCGTCACCGCCGGCGACAGAGTAGGCCACCCCTTCGCAGTGGCGCCGGGCGTGCCGGCCGACCGGGTGGAAGCCCTGCGCACAGCCTTCACCGCCATGCTGAAAGACCCCGATTTCATCCGCGACGCCACCGCGGTGCAGATCGATATCGATCCGGTCAACCCGCAGCAGTTGAAGAAAGTGGTCGACGACCTGTTCGCCGTGCCCGACGCGCTGAAACAGCGGGCGCGGAAGTATTTCGATCAATAGACGCGCTCTTCCTTCGCCCGCTTCGCGGGTGAAGGTGGCCCTTGCGCAGCAAGGGTCGGATGAGGGGTGAGCCCGACCACACTTTGCCGCCACGCCGCTGCGTGGCATAGACACCTATCAATTCATTGGCCGCAAGCAGGCGGCGCAGGGAGAGTTTCATGGACGACAATCAGAACACGGTGCGCGCGCCGATCCAGGATCTGCGCGAATGGCTGGCGCGCATCGAGGAAATCGGCGAGCTGCTGCGCATCGACAAGCCGGTCGACCGCGACGAGGAGATGAGCGCCATCTCCTATCTGATCGCCAAGCAGAAGCCCTCGCCCGCGACCCTGTTCAGCAAGGTGATCGGCTTTGACAACAACCCGATCGGCGCGCGCCATCTGTGGAGCCCGTTCGGCCCGAGCATCCGGCGCATCGCCGTCTCGCTGGAAGAAGATCCCGATACGCCGACCGTCGAACTCATCCGCCGCACCAAGGACAAACTGAAGCGCCGCACGCCGCCGCGCGAAGTCACCCGCGCCGAAGCGCCGATCTACGAGAACACGCTTCTCGGCAAGGACATCGATCTCGACCTGCTGCCGATCCCCAAACACTGGCCGCGCGATGGCGGCCGCTATGCCGGCACCTGCGACGCCGTCATCACCAAGGATCCGGAGACCGGCTATTTTAACATCGGCACCTACCGGATGATGCAGCAGGACAAGAACCACGTCGGGCTCTATCTCTCGCCCGGCAAGGACGCGCGCCTGCACATTCAGAAAGCCTGGGACAAGGGCGAGCCGCTGCACGTCGCCGCCGCCTGGGGCATCGACCCGCTGTTCATGCTGGTCGGCTCGCAATCCTTCCCGAAAACCGTGTCGGAATATGAATATGCCGGCGGCATCAAAGGCCAGCCGATCCCGGTCGTCAGAGGCACGACGACCGATCTGCTGATTCCAGCCAATGCCGAACTCGTCATCGAAGGCATTCTGCGCCCGGGCGCGCTGAAAGCCGAAGGCCCGTTCGGCGAATTCACCGGCTATTACGGCAAGCCGGAAGCGGCCTGCCCGCTCGTCGAGATCACCGCCATCCATTATCGCACCAGCCCGGTGCTGACCAATGCGCTGATGGCCGATTATCCGTCCTGCGAGCAGAGCGGCTTCTTCGCCATTCTGCGCTCGGCCAAGATCTGGGACGATTTCGACAAGCTCGGCGTGCTCGGCATCCAGGGCATCTATTCGCATCCCGCCGCAGCCGGTGGTTTCGGCATGACGATCATCAGCCTGCAGCAGCGCTATGCCGGCCATGCCGCGCAGGTGCTGGCGCTTGCGGCGCAGGTGCCGGGTGGGGCTTACTATACGAAGTTCGTCATTGCGGTGGACGAGGACGTCGATCCGACCGACATCGACCAGGTGCTCTGGGCGATGGGCAGCCGCTGCAATCCGATCGACGACATGGATATTCTACGCAACACCTGGAGCACGCCGCTCGACCCGTCGCAGAACCCGCCGGAAAAACGGCCCTATGGATCAAAGGTGCTGATTAACGCCTGCAAAGACCATCGCTACCTGCCGACATTCTCGGCGCGGACGACCTTACGCAAATCGACCTACGACAAGCTGGCGGGTCGCTGGGAAGAGCTGGGGCTGCCGGGGAAGATTCCAACCGTGCGCGCCTTCGAGACCGAAGAAAAATTCGTCTACCAGGAAGAAGGACAGGTGAAGTCCTAAGCATGATCCCGAAAAGTGTGCGCGGTTTTCGGATCAGATCATGGTCAAAGAAGAAAGCTCATCCGACCCTAATTGTGGAAGGGTCGGATGAGGGCTGAACGCTAGCCGTCAGCAGCCGCGGATGCGGCGGCTGTCCTTTTCGCAATCATACTAGTTAGTGACGCATTCCAGATCCGGTTCCCACTGCAGACCGCCGCCGACCGTCGGCACCTGCATGCGGCTGTCGTAGCAGCCCGGATGTTCGACTTCCTGCAGATCGCCAAAGGTCGGCGCCGAGGTGGTCGTGCCAGTGTCATTGACGTCCGAAACCGAAGACGCCTGCGCCGGCGTATGATGGCGCGTGGCATGGGCGGCGGATGCCGGCGAAGCGGCGATGAGGGCGGCGGCGAAGGCGGCAGCAAGAGCAGCCGCGACGGTGTGCTTTTTCATGTTTGAATCTCCGTGAAAGAATGATCACGGGCGGCGGGATGATCCCCAATTGCGGACGCATTCTGGCGCTTTGTGGCCACATTCGCCATAAGCGTGAACGTCCCGTAATGTAGGATTACGAGGCACTTCTTGAATCTCTAACGGCCGCAAGCAGTTCATCGCCATCACGCATCGCTCACGCGGATGTGTGCTCACAGCAACGTGAATCAAGGCCTTCTTGTGGCGCATGCATAGGCGACATGCCCATGCATGCACCGCATTGCCTGCCACGGATTTTTGCTCAACGAACAGGCAGACGGGAACCCGCAGCGCAGATTCCCGCAGTCCATCGCTCTAACGATTCGCGAACTTCGGCATCACCTCGGTGCGGAACAGCTCCAGCGAGCGCAAGGCATCGGCAAGCTGCATGTTGCCGAAGAACATATAGTTCATCATGTAATTAAGGCCCATTTCATCGACCTGTGCGCCAATCTTCTCGATCACCGTCTTCGGCGATCCGACAATGACGCTGCCGTCGGCCATCTGATCCTCGAAGCCGGCGCGCAGCGGTACGGAGAAACGCTTCAAGGCCTCGTCATTGGCGTGGACGCGCATCAGATAGGTCAGGTTGGCGTGGTGATGTTCGGACGCCGGTTTGGCGATGCGCTGCGCTTCCGCATCGGTTTCGGCGACGACGATCTGCCGGCTGACGCCGATGGCGACGCCGCCCTTGAACTCCGCCTTTGCATGCCGCGGCTTGCCGCGCTTGGCGAAATGCTCCCTGAACACGTCGATATTCGCCTTGGCCCGCTCGGTTGGCCCGTTCGAGGCGAAATGCATGCCGTGATCACCGGCCCAGGCGGAGCCTACCGCGTTCGACGATCCATACCAGAACGCCGGCGTCGGCTGCTGCAGCGGCCGCAACGGCATCGGCACGTTCTTGTAATTGAACAGCGCGCTCTCGTAGCTGAACGTATCGCTGGTCAGCGCGGTCTCCAGGCAGTTGAAGGCATCGACGAAGATATCGCGCGAATCCTCGTGCTTGATCCGGTGGTACCCCATTTCGAACGGCGACACGCCGCGGCCGACGCCGACTTCCAGCCGGCCCTTGCTCAGATGATCGAGAATGCAGATTTCTTCGGCGAGCCGCAGCGGCGAATACAGCGGCAGCAGATAGACCAGCGGGCCGAGCCGCATGCGTTTCGTCGCCCGCGCCACGGCGCCGAGCCAGACGCCCGGCACCGGCACCATGTTGAGCGGCGAGGCATGATGTTCGGCAATGTGCAGACAGTAGAAGCCGGCATCGTCGGCAGCCTGCGCAAACGTCAGGCGTTCATCGAACTGAGTCGCCAGCGCCCGGTCGCCAGCCATGTCGATATGATCGAAAATGCCGAATTTCATGGTCCCTCACTCGGTCGTTCGACGTCGTCAGTCGCGTCGTTGCCTGCCGACCATAGACGTTGATCGAGCGAAGCGAAAGACGATTTGCCTGTAATCTCAATGCACGCGCGACAAAAATTGCAAACAGCAAAGCGTTGGTGCAAACGACAGGCAGGTCCCGGTTAACGCAAAGAAACTTTTGGCAAAAAATTCGGCAAGAAACTTTGGAGAAAACACCCGTGAAGATCACTCTCAGCATCGCTTTCTCGGAAAACCCTCGCACCCATCCCGTTCTCGACGGCAGAGCCAAGGCCGATGGCATCGATCTGGTGCCCAGCGTCGTCGGCCCATCCGAACTGTTCTGGCGACAATTGCGCTTCGGCGATTTCGACGTGGCAGAAATGTCGTTCTCCTCGCTAATGATCGCGCAGGCCAAAGGCGACGACCGTTTCATCGGCCTGCCCATCTTCACGACGCGGCGCTTCTTCCATTCCCACATCCTGGTGCGCCGCGCGGCGGGCATCGACACGCCGCAGCAGATGAAGGGCAAGAGAGTCGGCGTCACCGAATATCAGCAGACCGGCGCTTTATGGACGCGCGGCGCGCTCGAACACGAATGGGGCGTGCGCTCGCAGGACATGGAATTTTTCATGGAACGGACGCCGGAGCGCAGCCACGGCGGCGCCACCGGTTTCACGCCGCCGCCCGGCGTCACCGTGCATCAGATTCCGGAAGACAAAAGCGTCGCCAGCATGATGCTGTCGGGCGAACTCGACGCCGCCATCCATTATCGCGGCCACGCCACCCTGGTGAACCGCAGCAACGTCAATCTGCGCGCCCATCCCGACATCCGCACCCTGTTTCCCGACGTGCGCGCCGAAGGCATCCGTTATTTAGCCAAGACCGGCATCCACCCGATCAACCACGGCATGGTGATCCGCCGCGAACTGGCGCAGAAACATCCCTGGCTTGTCTTGAATCTCTTGAAAGCCTTCAACACGGCCAACGAGATCGCCGAGACCGAACGCCTCGAGCACGTCGATTATCACATCGACACCGGCCTGCTGCCTGCTGAAGCGCGTGCCGCGCTGTCGCAACAGGTCGTCCACCACGGCGTCCTGGCCAACCGCAAGACGCTGGAAACGGCGGCACAGCACTCGCTCGAACAGGGCCTGACGCCGCGCTTGATGAAGCTTGAGGAGATATTCGCCGAAAGCACGATGGAGTTGTGAGAAAGCTCTGTCATTCCCGACGCGCCGCAGGCGCGAGCGGGAATCCAGACCTAACGGTGCAGCAAATGCAACAAGCCGTCGAGGCCATATGAATCATCAGGTCTGGATCCCCGCTCGCTTGCTGCGCAGCCGTCGGGGATGACACTCTGTGGGGCCGAAGCATTCACTCCCCTCTTGCCTTCTTCGCCAGGGCCACCACCTGCGGCGACACCGCCAGTGTCTCGTCAACAAGCTTCTCCAGCCCCTCGCCTGACAACGGCGGGCCGAAGTCGATGTTGCGCTCGCGGGTGAAGGCCAAAAGCTCGGGATCCGCCATCGTCGCATCGAAAGCCTGGCGCAACGCCGCCACCCGGTCGGCGGCAATGCCCGGCGTCGCCATGATCGAGCGCCCCATCGCATTACCCATGGCGAACAGTTTTAGCGCCCGGCGCTCGTCGTCATTGCGTCCGAGTTCCATCATCAGCGGCACGTTCGGCAGGTCCGCCGCCCGCGCATCGGCATATTGGACGAGGATGCTGACCTTGCCCTCGCGCAGCCAGTCGGCATTGTCGACCTTCATCGACGCCCACGCCTTGCTGCCGCCTTCGACCTCGCCGCGCAGCATGGCGAGATTGGTCTCGTTGTTGCTCGGATAGGACGAGATGATGTTGAACTTCGTGCCGGCAAGCTGGTTCAGCGCCTTCAGATAGAACACCGTCGGTGAGGCCGCCCCCGACCCACCCATGATGGTTTCGCGCTTGCGCGCATCATCGAGCGTCTTCGTCGCCGATTCATGCCACGTATAGGTGACTTCGACGACGGGCGAGACACGCCCGATCCAGGTGAACTTGCGGGCGTCATATTGCACACCGTCGGTGCCGAGCGCCTGTTCGATGGCGATGGCCTGCGGCGCGACGCCGAGCACGGTGCCGTCGCGCGGCGCCGCGTTATAGACCCAGTTGGTCATTTTGAGATTGCCGGCGCCCGGCATGTTCTTGACCACCACCGGCGGCTTGCCCGGCAGATGCGGCCCCATATAGCGGGCGACGAGCCGCGCATAGAGATCGTAGCCGCCGCCCGGCGCGGTGCCGACATAGAGTTCGACCGGATGCGTCTTATAAAAGGCCTCCGGCGTCTGCGCGCAGGCGGCGCCCGCTGTGAGCAAGACAGCACAGCATCCGGCCAGCAGCCCTGACTGCTTCGGCATCATTCTTCCTCCCATTTTGTTCAGAGCATTTCGCTCTCTTTTATAACCCAGCCTCAATCGGGCCCGCGAAAACTCAAAATACGGTCCTGCGGAAAGTCGTAGAGCTTTCCGGTCAACTGCCAATCCGCCGTGCACATGTCGGCGACCTTCGCGGCGAAATCCGCCGGCGTCTTCAAGCTCATCGGATCTTCGTCCGGCATGATCGAAGCGCGCATGTCGGTGCGCGTCGGCCCCGGATTGCACAGCATGACGCGGATCGGCGTGCCGGCAGTCTCCGCCGCATAGGTTCTTGCAATGGCGTCGAGCGTCGTCTTCGACAGCGCATAGGCGCCGCGGCCCGGCGCCAGTTCGCCTTTGCTGCCCGAGCCGGAGGTGATGAAAATCGCCCGGCCGGCTTCGGCCTCGCGCAGCAGCGGGTCCATGCGCCGGATCAGCCGCCAGTTGGCGGTGACATTGGTATCGATCACGTCCTGCCAGTCCGCATCGTCGAGTTCGGCCAAGGTGGTGCGCGGTCCCATGATCGCGGCATTGCCGATCAGAATATCGAGCCTCTGCCAGGTTTCGAAGATGTAGCCGGCAAGCCGCTGAATATCGCGCGCATCGGTGACATTGCCGAAGAACGGCGTCATCGCCGCACCCATCTCCGCAATTTCGGCCTCCAGTGGCGCCAGGCTGTCCCGGTTGCGCGCGAAAGCGATGACATGAACACCACGGCCGGCGAGTTCCACCGCGATCGCTCTTCCGATGCCGCGCGATGCGCCAGTGACAAGCGCAATATGGCCTTGCAAGCCCGAAGTCATTCCATTTCCACCCGATTTGATTTTCCCGCATGATAGGCCATCATCGCGCCGCGGCAACCCGCACGCAGGAAGAAATTCGCCAAGAAATTCGCAGTGTGGTGCTTGACGGATGGCCGCCGCCCTCCCAAGTCGCAAGGATGAATCGACGCATGAACAGGCGGCGTGTCCTCTCTCTCCTCGGCCTGCCGGTGATCGCAGGCATCGGCTACGCGGGCTATCGAAACGTGAAAAATCCCTATTACGACGGCCCGGTCAGCGAAAATTTCGACGGCTTGCGGTTTCACCTGCCGGGCATCAGCCGCGAAAAAACTTTTGGCGAAATGCTCAAGTGGCAGTTCGGCGGCGGCAAGCAGCAATGGCCGGTGCGCGGGCCCAGTTCGTTCAGCGACAAGCCGCCGGCGCGCGTCGACGGCGGCAGTCTGCGCATCAGCTATATCGGCCACGCCAGCGTGTTGTTGCAGACGCACGGATTGAACATTCTCATCGATCCGGTCTGGTCGCAGCGCGCCAGCCCGTTCGGTTTTGTCGGCCCCAAGAGAGTCAACGATCCCGGCGTCGCCTTGCAGGACCTGCCGCCGCTCGATGCCGTGCTCGTCTCGCATAATCATTACGACCATCTCGATACCGCCACCCTGTCGGCGCTCGCCGGCAATCCGCGCACGCGCTTCCTGACGCCGCTCGGCAATGACACGATCATGCGTGACAGCGACGCGACGATCCGCGCGCAAAGTTACGACTGGGGCTCGCGCGTCGACATCGGCAACGGCGTCTTCGTGCATTTCGAGCCGGCCTATCACTGGTCGGCGCGCGGCATGTTCGACCGGCGCATGGCGCTGTGGTGCGCCTTCGTCATCGAGACCCCGTCCGGCAAGATTTATCACATCGCCGACACCGGCTTCGCCGACGGCGAGATTTTTCGCCAGATGCGCGACAAGCACGGCGGCTTCCGCCTGGCGATCCTGCCGATCGGCGCCTACGAGCCGCGCTGGTTCATGAGCGAACAGCATATCGATCCCGACGAAGCGGTGGCGATTATGGAACTCTGCGGCGCCGAGCGCGCCATGGCGCATCATTGGGGTACGTTCCAGCTCACCAACGAAGCCATCGACGAGCCGCCGAAACGGCTTGCCCTGGCCCTCGAAAAAAGCGGCATCGCACCGGAGCGGTTTCAGGTCAAACGCCCTGGCGAAGTGCTCGAATTCGCGGTCGTTTAAGCGGACTCTACCGGTTACTTCACGAAGACATAGACATCGACCTGCAGATCGGTGTCGTCGGAACCCTTCGCATCGTTGAGATATTCCTCGATGAACAGATCGCGCGAATCGAGATTCTTCTCGTCGAGCCAGGCGGTGATCGCCTCATAGGTCGATTCGATCTCTTCATACGATCCGCGATGTTCGAATTTGATCGCCTTGCCCGGCGGCGTCTGCGCGAGCTTGAAATCGCTGCCGACCTTGGCATCGGCCGGCGGAGCATCGAGCGGCAGCATCGCCTCGAACTGGAAACCGACGTCGTCGGTAGACAGGAACACCGCCAAGGGATGACCGATCGGTTTGAGGCCGGCGCGCGTCGCTTCTGCCCGCAATTTGGCGATCGCGTCCGTGATATTCTTGTAGCCGTCATCCCAGTCGGATTTGCCGGCATAGGACAAAGCCGGGCGGGCGGGGAGGTCGACGGCGACGACCGAGGATGTCGACGAATCGCCGACCGACGGCGTGTCGGCGCCAGGTGTTGCGGGGGCTGGCGCGGCTGAATCTGGCGCTGCGGGGGCCGGGACGGCGGGGGCAGAGGGCGCCGCCGGGGCGGTGGGCGTCTGCGCCGCGGCGAAGCCGGCCGGCACAGCCGCCATCATCGCTGCCAGCGCGAAACTTGCTATCGTTGTTCTGAATGCAATGAAGGACATGGCCGCTCCAGCGGAACGAGACGCGGAATGCGCGCGATTCTGTTAGTTCTACCGATCCTTGCGGCAAATCCAAGACAGTAAAGCTCAGACGGTGGAACACATTGCGCAGAAAGCTCCAGATCGCATAATCCGGACCAGGTGCTTTGGTTGCGTCGCCCGTTAAATAGGCATGGCTCGGATTAGCCTGAGGACGACATTTCCGCTATAGAACCGCCTTCACCTAAGCCCCAGCTCGGCAGACGCTATGAACCCGCTAGCAAACCGTCCCTTCCTGAAGATGAACGGCATCGGCAACGAGATCGTCGTCGTCGATCTGCGCGGCAGCGGGCTCGACGTCAGCCCGCAGGACGCCCGCGCCATCGCGCGGGGCGACGGCCTCGCCTACGATCAACTGATGGTCCTGCGCGGGCCCAAGCGCAGCGGCGCCGACGCGTTCATGACCATTTTCAACAATGACGGCTCGGAATCAGCGTCCTGCGGCAACGGCACGCGCTGCGTCGCCTGGGCCCTGCTGCGCGACAGCCAATACGACCACGTCCTGCTCGAAACCAGCGCCGGCCCGCTCGAGAGCTGGCGCAACAGCGAGCGCAATTTTACCGTCGACATGGGGCCGCCGCGCCTCGAATGGCGGGATATTCCGCTTGCCACCGCGGTTGCCGACACGCGCGTGGTGACCTTGCCTGATGCGGCGCCAGACATCGCTGCGCTCGGCCCGTTCTCGGCCGCCAGCATGGGCAATCCGCACGCCGTCTTCTGGGTGAAGGACCCCGACACGATCGATATCGCCAGGCTCGGTCCCCCGATCGAACATCATCCGATGTTTCCGCAACGCGCCAATATTTCCTTCGCCCAGGTGGTGTCGCGCCAGCATATCCGGCTCCGCGTCTGGGAGCGTGGCGCCGGCGCCACCCAGGCGTGCGGCTCTGCTGCCTGCGCCGCCCTCGTCTGCGCCGTGCGCAAGGACGCGACCGACCGCAAGGCCACCGTCTCCCTGCCCGGCGGCGATCTTCTGATCGAATGGCGGCCGCACGACAGCCACGTGCTGATGACCGGCGCCATCGAACTCGAGTTCGAGGGAAAATTCGATCCGGCCTTGTTCGCGTCATGAGCACACCAGCAGCCTCGCTTGATGTGGTGACATTCGGCTGCCGGCTGAACACGATCGAATCGGAAGCGATCCGCCGCGCCGCGACAGCGGCAGGCCATGATAATGTCGTGGTGTTCAATACCTGCGCGGTGACGAAGGAAGC
>JAQGJO010000112.1 GCA_028290595.1 Hyphomicrobiales bacterium
TCGGGCTGCATCGCCGAAGTGGTGATGGACGATAAATTGCTGGAGGAATTGCGCACCGGCAAGACGGCGACCTTCATCGTTTTCGAAACGCCCGAACAGGGGACCGGCATCCCGTTAACCTTAACAGGGTTTAAAGACGGCTACGAAAAGCTGCCGTGACGAGATCTGATGTCCGCATAACGATCTGAAAATAAATAGATTTATTGAAGACGCCAACGCCTGTTCGCAGGTTTTCCCTGGCGGTGGCCCGCGGGAGCCGGATGGCCAAACCGGGATTCATCATATAAATCTGCCGCAAATTTGCAGTTCCAGGTGCTTTTGTCGCGTCGGTCCAGTTTTTCGTGTCGGTCTTGGAGTAACCAAATGCCTCAGCCAGCCCTGCTCGCACGCCTGACGGGCTCGTTATTCGCCTTGTCGGCCGCAGCTCTTCTGGCAGGCTGCGCCAGCGGCACCTCCGATCCAGCCGACATGATAGGCAATCTGGCGGCGCGCGGCGCTTTCGGCGGCTCACCGGCTGCCACGGCGCAGGCGGCGACCCCGAGCGAAACAAACGTGATCTGCCCCAGCACCGAGCTGAAGGACGGCTCCGCCGCCTACCGGGTCTATAACGGCGCGCAGACCAATGACAACGTCCGCTACCAGTATTCGATGGGCGACATCGCCCGCGAGTGCCGGGTCGCTGGCGGCCAGATTCTCATCAAGGTCGGCGTCGAAGGCAAGGTTCTGCTCGGCCCCGCCGGACAGCCGTCCAACTTCAACGTCCCGGTCTTTATCGGCGTGCGTGCCGAAGCGGGCGAGAAAATGCTGGTCAGCAAAGTCTACAGTGCGGCCGTGACCATTCCCGCGGGCCAGACGCAAGGGTCGTTCGCCATCATCTCCGATGAACTCGCCGTGCCGTTCACGCAAGAGAACGCCAACGACGACTATACCGTCTTCATCGGCTTCGAAGGCCCCGGCAAGGCGCCGGTGCAGCGCACGGCGCGGGCAAGACGGCAACGCCACTGACGCATAAACGGGCAGTCGATAAGGCTGCCCACTTATTTCAGTTGAACACAGCCCACCGCAATTGACTTCGCACTGCGGTAGGCTAGTGTCGGAGCGTCAGATCAAGATCCTCCGCGGAAGAGTCCGGATCATCGCAAGACGATTCGGCGCCGAAGGCGCAACCGCCCCGGAAACGCTCAGGCCCATGGACCGCGCGAGGAATGACACTCTGGAAAGCGATTGCCGCTTGCATGCGGCAGTCCACCGACGGGCGTAACCGCAAGACTTCTCAGGAAGCGAAAGCTTCTCGCGAGGCCTAACGGGAAATCTCTCAGGTCACCGGACAGAGGGGGCGCGATTTTCACGACGTTGAACCGTCTGGAAATTTGCGTCGCACTCCTGTCGAGGTGTTTCCGGGCATGACAATCGATCTGGCTACTCCCGCCGATATTGAGCCTTTGCGCACGCCTCTGCATGCGCGGCATCTCGCGCTTGGCGCGAGGATGGCGCCGTTCGCCGGCTACGACATGCCGATTCAATATCCCGCCGGCATCATCGCCGAACATAATTGGACGCGCGAAAACGCCGGCCTGTTCGACGTATCCCACATGGGCCAGGCGTTTCTGATCGGCACCGACCATGCAACCACGGCCGGCGCGCTCGAGGCGCTCTGCCCCGCGGACGTGAAGGACCTGGCGCCCGGCCGCCAGCGCTATTCCCAGCTTCTGACCGATGACGGCGGCATTCTCGACGATTTCATGGTGACGCGATCGAGCGCCGCCGCCGAGGACGGCACTCTGTTTCTTGTGGTCAACGCGTCGCGCAAGGACATCGATTACGCCCATATCGAAGCCCGTCTGCCCAAGGGCGTGCGACTGGAGAAACGCGAAGACCGCGCGCTGATCGCGCTGCAAGGACCGAAGGCCGTAGCGGTTCTGGCAAAACTCTGCAGCGATGCGGTGGCGATGCCGTTCATGTCCGCCTGCACAACGCAGATCGACGGCATCGACTGCCACGTCTCCCGCTCAGGCTATACGGGCGAAGACGGTTATGAAATCTCGGTTGCAGCCAGTGAGGCCGACGCGCTGTGGAGCGCGCTCTCGACCGACCCGCTGGTGAAGCCGATCGGGCTCGGCGCGCGCGATTCGCTGCGGCTGGAAGCCGGGCTCTGCCTCTACGGCCACGATATCGACGAGACCACATCGCCGGTCGAGGCTGCGCTGGTGTGGTCGATGGCAAAACGCCGCCGCAGCGAGGGCGGCTTTCCCGGCGCGGCGCGCATTCAACGCGAACTGGCGGAGGGTACCGGCCGCAAGCGCATCGGCCTGTTGCTCGACGGCCGCCAGCCGGCGCGCGAGGGCGCCGAGATTGTATCGGCCGATGGTAGCGTCGTCGGCCATGTCACCTCAGGCGGATTTTCACCGACGCTGAACCGGCCGATCGCCATGGGCTATGTCACCACGGCTCATGCCGCGGCCGGCACGCCGCTCGATAGTCTCGTGCGCGGCAAAGCCTTGCCGGCGCGGGTGACCGCTATGCCTTTCGTCCCTCATCGCTATGCGCGCTGACACCCGATCCATCAACATTCGCAAAGGAACATCATTGTGAGCACGCTTTATTCCAAGGATCACGAATACATCCGCGTCGACGGCGATGTCGGTGTCGTCGGCATCAGCGATTTCGCGCAGCAGCAATTGGGCGACATCGTCTTCGTCGAACTGCCGGGCATCGGCAAAGCGCTGAAGCGTGGCGAACAGGCGGCGGTGGTCGAGAGCGTCAAGGCGGCAAGCGAAGTCTATGCGCCGGTCGGCGGTGAAGTGATCGAGGTCAACGGCGACCTCGAAGGCGCGCCGGCAACCGTCAATGAAGACCCCGCCGGCAAGGGCTGGTTTCTGAAGATCAGGATCGCTGACAAGGGCGAGCTCGCCGGCCTGATGGACGAAGCGGCTTACGAAGACTTTCTGAAATCGCAGGCGTGACGCGACAACCCAACAAGGTGGACCCGACATGCGTTATCTGCCCCTGACCCCCGACGATCGCGCCGTCATGCTGATGCGCATTGGTGCTGCGAATATCGACGCGCTGTTTGCCGATGTGCCCGCCGACCGGCTGCTCGATGCGCCGCCGGATCTGCCGCGGCGCAAATCCGAAATCGAGGTCGAGCGTGCCCTGTCGCGCATGGCTGCAAAGAATATCGCAGCAGGCTC
>JAQGJO010000114.1 GCA_028290595.1 Hyphomicrobiales bacterium
GCGACAGATCTTGAATTGCGGCTGTATTGCGCGATGGGGTTCACCGGCATTATCAGCCGGGCCGAAATCAAACTCGTCGCCTGAGAATTAGATGAGGCTGTTTCGCCGTGCGCGAGCCCCGGTTTCGCCAGATTTTCCGGAAATAGGAAGATAGCCGGCTCGCAACCTGCTATTTTCCGGACACATGCGATTTCGAGCCGAGGTTCTATTTCCACAATGAGTGACCAGACCCAAGCCGTTCAGCTCTATCTGATGACGCCGGCCGGCGTGGCGGCGGGAACGCTCGACGCGCTGCTTACGGCGGCGCTGGGCGTGGGCAAGGTCGCCTGCGTGCTGCTCGACAAGGCGGCCTGTGATGGCGATGCGGCGGCTTTGACGGCAACCGTTCAACTGATCCAGAAGCATGATGCGGCGGCGCTTCTGCCGGCGCAGGACGCGGCGATGCGGGCGGGCGCCGATGGCGTTCACCTGAACCATCCGGGCGAGAACGCCGAGGCTGAGATCGCGGCGGCGATCAAACGAGCCAAGGGCGTGGGCATTGTCGGCGCCGGTGCGCTGCAGACGCGCCATCAGGCCATGGATATGGGCGAGCGCGACGTCGATTACGTGATGTTCGGGGAACCCGACAGCGACATCGATAATGATGACGACTTGAGCGACGACTTGGACGACGACTTGCCGTCCGTCGAGGCTGTGCTGGCGCGGGTCGCCTGGTGGGCGGAAATATTCACGGTGCCTTGTGTTGTCTATGCGCGCGCGCTCGACGACATCCCCGCCCTGGTCGCGGCAGGCGCGGATTTCATCGCCCTGCGCGAGGCGGTCTGGAACGATCCGCGTGGGGTGCCGGCAGCGATGACGCAGGCGCTGGAGGCCGTCCGCCGGAAACGGGTGGAGGTGGCATGATCTCAAGGTCAGGCTTCCTATTCACGGGCGTGCTGGTCGGCTCGCTGATCAATCTTGCAGCGCTGTCGAACGGCGCTATCGCGCAAGGAAAAATACAGGACCAGTCGCCGGAGATATTGCGGCCGGCCTTCGATCCGAGCCGGCCGGCGGTGATGCTGCCCAAGACGGTGATGGACTTCGATGCCGGGCTGAAAGGGCCGGTGGACCTTGCGTTCGGCGCTTATCAGCGCGGCCTCTATGTGACGGCCATGCGTGAGGCGATGAAGCGCATCGAGGCGAATTCCAACGATGCGCCGGCGATGGCGCTTGTCGGCGAGCTGTACCGCGATGGATTGTCGGTGAAGCAAAGCCAGGAAGAAGCCAACAAATGGTATAAACTGGCGGCCGACCGGGGCGATCCGCAGGCGCAATATTCCCTCGGCTTATCCTATCTCGAGGGCCGTGGGACGGCGAAAGATATCAAGCTGGCGCGCGCTTACTTCGAGAAGGCGGCGGAGAAAAATCAGCCGGCGGCGCTCTACAATATGGCCGTCATGGCGATCGAGGGCGAAATCCAGGATTTCAAGGGCGCTGCCGATCTGTTCCGCCGCTCGATGGACGGCGGCTATCCGGACGCGGCCTACGCTTTGTCCATGCTTTACAAGGAAGGCACCGGCGTGCCGAAAGACCAGGTTATGGCGACCAGCCTGCTCAAGCGCGCTGCCGACGAGAAGCTCACGCCGGCCGTCGTCGATTATGCCATCGCCCTGTTCAACGGCAACGGGACCGAGAAGAACGAAGAGCTGGCGGCGAAATATTTCATGCGCGCCGCCTGGCTCAATGCCCCCATCGCCCAGAACCGCCTGGCGCGGCTCTATGTTGTCGGCCGCGGCGTCAAGCCGGATCTGGTCGAGGCGATGAAATGGCACGTTCTGGCGCGCGCCAATGGGGTGCCCGACGAATGGCTGGACGACAAGCTGCGCACCCTGTCGCAGGGCCAGAAGGCCGCCGTAGACGAGGCGATCCAGCGTTTTGTCGGCAAATGACCCACTTGCCCCTCCAGACTTGACGTAGCAGCCCGGGGCGGGCAGACATCCCAGCTTCCCGGCAGCCTTCCCAGCGGCCTTGCCGGCAGCCTTGCCGAACCGAGATCATCTCAGACAATTTTGCCGTGCGCCTCCTGCGCGGCCGTTCGCCGGGGCTTTCGCCCCATGTTTTCCCGCTTTTTATGATCGACCGCCCATGATCCGCTCCGCCCTGATGACTGTCATGACTTCCGCCGCCATCAAGGCCGGCCGCGGATTGAAGCGCGATTACGGCGAGGTCGAGAACCTGCAGGTCTCGCTCAAGGGGCCGAGCGATTTCGTTACCGCCGCCGACCGCAAGGCGGAACGCGTGGTTCACGACGAACTCGCCAAGGCGCGGCCCGGCTACAGCTTCCTGATGGAGGAATCGGGCGCCGAGACCGGCACCGACACCACCCATCGCTGGCTGGTCGATCCGCTCGACGGCACCACGAATTTCCTGCACGGCGTGCCGCTTTTCGCGATTTCCATTGCGCTCGAACGCGAAGGCCACCTGGTCGCCGGCGTCGTCTACAATCCGATCACCGACGATATGTTCGTTACCGAAAAAGGCCAGGGCGCCTGGTTCAACAACCGCCGCCTGCGGGTCGCAGCGCGCACGGATCTGTCCGAGGCGCTCATCGGCACCGGCGTGCCGCACCTGGGCAAGGCCAACCAGCACCCGAAATTCAAGGCCGAGCTGTCGTCGGTGATGGCGCGGGTGCACAATATCCGGCGGTTCGGCGCGGCGTCACTCGACCTGTGCTTCGTGGCGGCCGGCCGGCTCGACGCGTACTGGGAACGCAGCCTCGCCCCCTGGGACGTGGCGGCGGGCATCATCATGGTGCGCGAAGCCGGCGGCTACATCACCGATGCGGATGGCGGCAGCGACATGCTGGACAAGGGCTCGGTCTGCGCCGGCAACGAGACGATGCACCGCCACCTGCTCGGCTTGATCAACAAGGCATAATAGGCAGCATTTAAGACGCGTCTTTTCGATCCAAGCGGATCGGAAAACGCTATGGACGCCGCAATTTCGCCTGCAAACATAGGCTTGATCGCGACCGGGTTCTGACGTCAACTTGTTGCCTGATTTGTGCAGGCTTGGTCCCGGCCAGATTCGCCAGCCAGCGTCCGGCAGGAAAGGCGCTGCGCGGTGATTTCGATCCCGGCCGAAGCGATGTCCACTTCGCTTGAAAATGCGCTGGAGGATGATGAGATTATGGCGAGCGAAAACGAGACGCGGCGGCTGTCCGCGCCAGGCATCTACCTGGTGCGCATCATCGTATTCCTGCTTCTGATCGGCTTTGTCGCGCTCATCCTCTATCGCCAGATCCAGTCGGCGTTCATGGCCAATCCGGGCCTCAATGCGCTGATCATCGGCGTGCTGCTCATCGGCATCGTGCTGGCGATCCGCCAGGTCTGGCGGCTGATTCCGGAAGTGCGCTGGGTGAACGCCTATCAGGCGGGCGATACGGAGGCGGCGCGCGCGCCGGTTCTGCTGGCGCCGATGGCGAAATTGCTCGGCGACAAGCAACAGCACAAAGCCATTTCGACCATGACGCTCCGCGCCATTCTGGATTCGATCGGCTCGCGCCTCGATGAATCGCGCGAGATCGCCCGCTATCTCACCGGCCTGCTGGTGTTCCTGGGTCTGCTCGGGACGTTCTGGGGCCTGCTCGAAACGGTGGGCTCCATCTCCGGCGTCATCAAGTCGATGCAGGGCGGCAATGATGCGGGCATGATGTTCGACGAGTTGAAGAACGGCTTATCGGCGCCGATCGCCGGCATGTCGATTTCGTTCACTTCGTCGCTGTTCGGTCTGGCCGGATCGCTGGTGCTCGGCTTTCTCGACCTGCAGGCTGGGCAGGCGCAGAACCGTTTCTACAACGAGCTCGAAGACTTTCTCTCTTCCAATGCGACCGATCCCGCCGTCGAGGCCATCGCCGGCCTGCCGCCCGATCTTGCCGCGGCGCTGACCAAGCTGAGTGCCGGCGATGCGGCCGGATCGCGCGCTTCCACCGCCGCGATGGCCAATCTGGCTGAAGGCATTCAGGGCCTCGTCAAACATATGCGCGGCGAACAGCAGTTGATCCGCGACTGGGTCGAGGCACAGGCGGCGCAACAGCGCGAGATCAGCAAACTGCTTGAGCGGATCGCATCGGAAGCGGAGCGGCGCTGATGGCTTATGCACGCTCGCGCCGCGGCCGCGGCGGTTTCGATTACTGGCCGGGTTTCGTCGACGCGCTGTCGACGATGCTGCTCGCCATCATCTTCCTGCTGTCGGTGTTCATGCTGGCGCAATATTTTCTGTCGCGGGAAGTGACCGGCAAGGACAGCGCGCTCGTCAAACTCAACAAGCAGATCGAGGAGTTGACCTCGCTCTTGGCGCTGGAGCGGTCCGGCCGCGCCGATGCGCAGTCCAACATGACCAATCTGATGGCGACGCTCGATGCGACGCAAAAAGACAAGGAGCGCCTGCAGGGCCTCATCGACTCCAACACTGCCAATGCGGCCTCAAGCGGTGGCGCGGCGGCGGCCGCCCAGCAGGCGCTCGATGCGGAGCGGCAGATTTCAGCGCGTGCCGCGGCGCAGGTGGATGTGCTGAACCAGCAGATCGCCGCGCTGCGCCGCCAGCTTGCGGCAATCGAACAAGCGCTCAACGCGTCGGAACTGCGCGACAAGGATTCGCAGGCGCGCATCGCCGATCTCGGTTCGCGCCTCAACGTGGCGCTGGCGCAGAAGGTGCAGGAGCTGGCGCGCTATCGTTCCGACTTCTTCGGCAGGTTGCGCGAGATCCTCGGCAACCGTCCGGGCATCCGCACGGTCGGCGATCGTTTCGTCTTCGAATCGGAAGTGCTGTTTGATACCGGCCGCGCCGAGATCAATCCGCAAGGGCGCGGCGAACTCGACAAGCTTGCCTCGGCGCTGGCCGATCTCGATCGTGAAATCCCGCCGGAGATTCCCTGGGTGATGCGCGTCGACGGCCATACCGACAAGCGGCCGATCAGCGGCGGCGTCTATAAGTCCAACTGGGAGCTGTCGGCGAGCCGCGCCATCGCGGTGGTGCAATATCTGGTCAGCAAGGGCGTGTCGCCGCAGCGGCTCGCGGCGGCGGGCTTCGGCGAATTCCAGCCGATCGATACCAGCGACACGGAAGACGCCCTGCGGCGCAACCGCCGCATCGAGTTGAAGCTGACCGACAGATAGACGTGTCACAGAGAGCAATTTTGCTCTTAGAGATTAGACGCGTCTTTTCGATCCTATTGGATCGAAAAACGCTATGGGTGACACGAAGAGGGGAGGCTATCTTGCAGCGGTTTGCGTCCATCAGTGTTGCCGCGTCTATTTGCGTGATGGGTTTGTGCGCGCCGGCAATGGCGCAGCAGTCCAACGAGAAGGTTTTCTATGCCGGCAAGACCATCGTGCTTTATGCCGGGCAGCCGGCGGGCGGGGGCATCGACAGCGAGATGCGGATGGTCG
>JAQGJO010000170.1 GCA_028290595.1 Hyphomicrobiales bacterium
ACCCTATAGCGCATGGAAATTCATCCGCGACGGTTATGGGGAGCTCGACGGACGCCTGCCGCTCAACACGTTCGGCGGGAGCCTTGGCGAGGGTCGACTGCATGGCATGGGCCATTTGCGTGAAGCGGTCCTTCAATTGAGCGGCCGGGCAGGGGCTCGGCAGCTTGCAAAAGCGGACAATGCGCTGGTGCAGGTGGGGCCGTTCGACGGTTCATCCCTTGTCATTCTCAGCGCCAGTCCGGCTTAGAGGCGGGCCATGACCGGACCAAGCGAAGACAGGCGTACATTGCGGGATTATCTGAACGTTCCCTATGTCGTCGAATCGACCTCTATCGAAATCGCGCCGGGCGTTTGGACGCGCCGTGTCCGTTATCCGGAACTCCCCGATTGCGCGGCCGAACATGAAATCATCGAGACTGCCATCAGGATGCTGGAACGACAGCGCATACAAACAATTATTCGCATGCTTTGCAATGGCAAGCTGCCGCCGCATCCCAGATCCCGGCTCGCGCATAGCGATCCGTCCTGGACCGCGAAAGAGGCAGGCCTGGACCATGTCGTTCTGGATCTCTTTGACAAGACCGTAGCGGAATTGTGCGGCATCCCAGATCCATTTGCCTGATCCGTTTGCCTTGCAAAGGGTGAAGGACCCGAACCAGCAGAGGAAGACCAGATGCTCTCACATGCCGATAACGAAGCCCTTGTGCGCGTCGGTGCGGATACGCCGATGGGGACGCTGTTTCGATTGTATTGGATTCCCTTTCTGCCCTCGAAAGCGCTGGTCGCTGACGGGCCGGTCAAACGCATCCGTCTGCTGGGAGAAGATCTGGTCGCTTTTCGGGATACTCAAAATCAGGTTGGCCTCATCGCCAATGCCTGCGCGCATCGAGGCGCGCCCATGATGTTTGGTCGCAACGAAGAGTGCGGTCTTCGCTGCGTCTATCATGGGTGGAAGTATGACGTGAACGGCGATGTCGTCGATATGCCGACGGAACCGCCAGGAAGCCGCTTCAAAGAGCGTGTGAAAACGACCGCCTATCCATGCCGCGAACGCAACGGCGTTATATGGACTTATATGGGACCGGAAGCGGAGGCGCTGCCGCCGCTCCCCAACCTGGAATGGAATCTGGTTCCCGAAACGAATGTCGAGATTTCATTGCGGGTTCAGGAATGCAATTGGCTGCAGGCGCTGGAAGGCGAAATCGATTCGGCACATGCGCCGATCCTGCACGGGCGGGTCGATTCGAAAGGCGCCAGCAGCGCCTGGTTCGCGTCCAGGGATCTGGCGCCGAGCTTCGAATGCGTCCGGCAGAATTTCGGTCTCAGCATTGCGGCGAAGCGAAAGCTTGATGAGGACACGCTCTACTGGAGGGTCAATCAGTTCGTGATGCCGTTCTACACGATGGTGCCGCCGCAGTCGCAATATCCGGAACTCAGCGGCCATGCCTGGGTTCCGATGGATGATACGCACACGATCTGCATCATGTTCACCTATCATCCGTCGCAACCGTTGCCTGAGAAGATGAAACGGATTTTCAACGACGGTTATAACGGCCGCGAGACGGGTCATCCAAGCCGTCATGCTTTCGTGGAAACTAATCCAGCGGTGCCTTACGGCGACTACCGGACGAAGTACAATGCGGGAAACGCGTTTCTGTTCGACCATGAAAGCCAGGTTACGACCTGGTTCTCCGGCCTGCCGGGTCTTTGGGTGCAGGATTCCGCCTGTCAGACCGGACTGGCGCCGATTTTCGACCGCAGCAAGGAGAAACTTTCGTCGAGCGATGCCGGAATCGCCATGACCCGGCGCGTGCTGCTTGAAGCCGTGAACAGTTTGCGCGATCAGGGCGTGAAACCCGCCGGTGTCGAGGATCCGGATACTTTCCTCGTGCGCGCGGTCTCTTTGCGTCTGCCGCCAGGCGACAATTGGAGGGAAGCCTCGCAACCTTATATCGTCGCACGGCCGGGCTCCGATTTTGGATATACGCCGTGAGCGGGCAGTCGCATTCGCAAAGCGCTTTGGCCGGGTGCCGGGTCATCGAGATCAGCAGCAGCGCCGGCGCGATTGCCGGCCGCATCCTTGCCGATCTCGGCGCCGATGTGATCAAGATCGAGCCAGAGGGCGGCGAGCCGGCACGGTTCGCCGAGCCTACACTGACGCTTGGCGACGGGTCACGCCTGAGCAGTTATTGGCTCGCTTTCAACATCAACAAGCGCAGCATATGTCTTGATCTTTCCACGAATGAAGGCGGCGCCAAATTTTCCGCGCTCGTGCGCTCGGCGGACATTGTGATTACCGATTTCCAGCGGATGAGCGCGGGCGAAAGCGAGCGCCTTGCAGCGCTCGCCTGCGCGGCCAATCCTGGCATTGTCTTTGCCGAAATATGGCCGTTCGGCCGCGGCGGTGCTTACGAGACCTATCCGGCGACGGATACGATTCTCCAGGCGCTCGGCGGTCACCTTTTTCTGAATGGCGACATCGACAGGGCGCCGGTCCGGATCGGACTTCCGGTTGGCCTCATGCAGGGTGGCGCCGAGGCGGCATCGGCGGCGCTGATGGCCTATTATCACCGGCTGCGGACCGGCAAAGGTCAGCGGGTCGATATCTCGATTCAGGAGTGCATCATCTGGACGCTCCTCAACACGACGATGGCCTGGCAGATCCTAGAACTGAATGAAATGCGTGGCGGCGCCGTCAGGAAGGAGCGGGCGAACCGGTTTTATACGCGGCTGGTCTGGCCCTGTGCCGATGGCCATATTTTCTTCGGACCGGTCGGCGGCGGCGGCGGGGTCGCCCGCGAGAAATCCTATGCCGGGCTTGTCGCGTGGATGGCTGAAGAGGGCATCAAGGATGCGCTTCTGACAGGACGGGAATGGAACGGGCCGGGCCAGTTTCATGTGCCGCAGGAAGACTATGACGCGGTGAGCGAACTCATCGGCCGTTTCATCGCCGCCAAGACGTCGGCCGAATTGATGGAGCAGGCGGTCAAGCGCCGCATTCTGCTCGCCCCAGTCTCCACAGTGGAGCAGATCCTTCGCTACGATCATTTGCGAGAGCGCGGCTTCTATCTTCCCCTGAGCGATGACAGGCGGGGCTTCAAGGTCGACTATCCGGCGGTTTGGGCAAGTCTCAGCGACACGCCATTGTGCGTACTGACGTCTGCGCCGTTCGCCGGCGAGCACACGCGCCAGGTTGAAGAGGAACTGTCGCAGAGGGCGTCACATCATGGCTGACTCTATCTTTACAGGATTGAAAGTCGTCGATTTCACCTGGGCGGCAGCCGGGCCGATCGTGACAAAGCAACTCGGGGACAATGGCGCGACGGTGATCAAGGTCGAGTCGGTCCATCATCCCGACAGTGTGCGGCTCGGCGGGCCCTATACGGATGATAAGCCGGGCATCAATCGAAGCGGTTTCTTTGCTGACTTCAACAGCTCGAAATTGAGTCTGGCTGTCAATATGGGCCATGCACGCGCGGCCGAGATCATCATGCCGTTGCTGAAATGGGCCGATGTCGTCGCTGAAAGCTTTCGCCCCGGTGTCATGGAACGGTGGGGATTTGGCTATGAGCAGATCCGGAAGATCAATCCAAGTGTCATTATGTTGAGTTCGTCGCTTTATGGCAGTGACGGGCCGTGGAGCCAGCATCCAGGCTTCGGGGCGCAGGGGCAGGCACTTGCCGGCCTGCATGCCATGACCGGCTGGCCCGACCGGCCTCCGGCAGCGCCCAAAGGCGCATATACCGACAGTGTGTCTCCGAGGTTCGCCGCTGCAGCGCTGATGGCGGCGATGATCCATCGGGAGCGAACCGGCCGCGGTCAATATCTCCAGATTTCCCAAATCGAGACGGCGATCGGACTGCTGGCGCCGCAGATGTTTGAGCAGCAGCTTGCCGGCACGGAAGCCAGGCGAAATGGCAATGTAAAACCGGAAGCTATCCTGCACGGCGTATTTCGGTGTGCAGGCGAAGAGCGCTGGATCGCGATCGAGATAGAAGACGAAACGCAATGGTCTGGGTTAATGGAAGTGTTGGCCAAAACCGGCGAACTTGGCGCTGGTCTCTCTGGGCCTGAGTCATGGACGCGTTTGGAGCGTGTCGACATCGAGAGGGCTGTCGAAGACCTCACAGTTGGATGGGACGCCTTCGAACTGATGGATGCGTTGCGTGCGGCCGGCGTGCCGGCCGGTGTGGCTTTGAAAGGCTCCGATCTTTTGAACGATCCAACGCTCCGCGAGCGCGGTCATTTCTGGCGTCTGGAACATCCGGAAATGGGGTCTCTTGAATACAACGGGCCTGCCTATCGTTTCAGCGATACGCCATCGAGGCTGACGCGCGCGGCGCCCTGCCTGGGTGAGGATTCAGCCGCGGTGCTCGCCGATGTGCTGGGATTTTCCTCGAGCCAAATCGATGATTTCCAGAAGAACGGCCTGCTGGCCTAGCTCATCAACTGCTTGTAACGCCTATGCCGTGGTGATCCTGGGGAGAGAATGGAAAGCTCTGAGTTCGATTATATCATCGTGGGCGCTGGATCGAGCGGATGCGTGGTCGCCAACCGGCTGTCGGCGGATCCTTCCGTTCGTGTCTGCCTGCTGGAAGCAGGCCCCTCGGACCGCAATCCGGTCACGGCATTCAAGACGCGGCTTCCGATCGGCACGGTGATGCTGCTGCCGTCCATGCGTTACAATTGGGGATATGCCTTCAAAGGCCATGAAGGGCTGCGCAATCGAAATATTCCCACCCATCGCGGCCGGATGTCCGGAGGCTCGAGTTCCGTCAACGGCATGCTCTATATCCGCGGACATTCGCGCGACTATGACGAATGGCGAGAGCAAGGCAATATCGGCTGGGGCTGGCAGGACGTGCTGCCTGCGTTCCTGAAGCAGGAGCATCGGGAGCGGGGCGCAAATGCCCTGCATGGAACCGGCGGCGAGTTGAATGTTGCGCCATTGCGCACGCTGAATCCCGTCACGAAAGCCTTTCTGCAGGCCGCGGGCGAAACGCAACATCCGCAGAATGATGATTTTAACGGACCCACACAGGACGGCTTCGGCGCCTGGGAGGTCACCCAGAAAAACGGGCAGCGCTGGAACAGTGCGCGGGCGTTTGTCCATCCGGTGCTTCAGCGCAAGAATCTCGAGGTGATCAATGACCGGGAGACGGTCCGGATTACCTTCGAGGGTCGACGTGCGACAGGCGTCATCATTCGTCATCAAGGACAGGAAACCCTGCTGAGCGCGCGCCGCGAAGTCATTCTGTCGAGCGGATCCTATAATTCGCCGAAACTGCTTATGCTGTCAGGAATTGGGGATGCAGCCGAACTGAAGGGCCACGGGCTTGCCAGCGTTCATCATCTGCCGGGCGTGGGCAAGAATTTGCAGGATCATCCGACAGCCTGGATCGAAGTGGAAGATCTGTCAGGCCAGAGCTCTGCGCTGACGTTGCGGACCGTGCCGCGCTATGCGCTTGCCGCATTGACCTATGCCTTTGCCCGGCGCGGGCCTTTCACGTCGAACGGGGTTGAGGCCGGCGGCTTTGTCCGGACAGATTCAGAGCTTGATAGGCCGGACATTCAATATGTCTTTATGCCCGCGATGCGCGCGCCCGGAAAATTTCTGCCGCGCGCACATGGGTTCACGCTAATGCCGATTCTGTTGCGGCCAAAGAGCCGGGGCAGTGTCGAGCTCGCATCCGCGGACCCATCGGCCAAGCCGCTCCTGCATCCCCGCTTTCTTGATGACCCGGTCGATGTCGATGCGATGGTGCGGGGCACGCAAATCGGGCGCCAGATTCTTGAAGCACCGGCCTTGAAGTCTTATCGAGGGCGGGAATTGAGCCCCGGCGCGCAGATTCAAAGCCGCGAAGACATCGAGCAATTCCTCCGCTCGACAATCACGACGGCCTACCATCCGGTTGGCACCTGCAAAATGGCGCCGGCGAGCGACCCTATGAGCGTCGTGGATGAGCGGCTGCGCGTTCGCGGCATCGACGCCTTGCGTGTCATCGACGCCTCGATCATGCCGACGATTATCGGAGGAAACACCAACGCACCGGCGATGATGATCGGTGAGCGCGGGGCGGATTTTATCCTTGATGAAGCCAGGTGACGGACGCTCGCCGTCTCAAGTCAGGAACTCTGTTATTCTAGCGAGCGTCGCTGCCCGTCCACGCTCCGGCCTGTCGAGAAGGACATAGTGCGTCGCGTTCTTCGGTTCGAAGGCGTGCACCTCTTGCGCGTTGACGAGGTCGCGCTGCAGTTCGGAGACGTCTTCGGGGCGAGAGAAATAGTCGAGTTCGCCGCGTACGATCAGGACCTTGCAGCTGACCTGATTGGCGTGGACGAGTTTTTCGCCGATGCCGATGTAGAAACTGTCTTCGAGCATGCCGTTGGGGCTGCGGAATGTCGGCGGACTGCGGCTCGTGGTGGTGGGATCGCCGTCGCTCAGCGCCTGAACAAAAGCCGCGGCGACGGCCGGGTCGCGCCACTCGTCCTTGTTCGCGATCGGGATCGAGCTGTCCCACTTCTCGAGAAGATGGTCGAGCGTGTTGAAATTGTAGCCACCGAATTTAGCTGTGTTGAACCGGAGCGGATTTTTTGGATCGGCAAGTCCGGCGCCGCGATAGCGCGGATGGTCGACGCCGCCACCGTAGAGCGGATTGTAGAGGACCAGATGGCTCACCTTCTCCGGCCATAGCGAAGCGTACATGAGGATCAGGGTCGCGCCGACGCCCCAGCCGAGCAGGGCGACCTTCTCGACGCCGCAGGCCTTGCGCATCGCCTCGACCGTCGCGTCGACATCGCGCGTGAGTTCCAGGCAGCGGGCCAGCGGCTTTGACGCGGCGGGCGGTTCCGACATGGCGGCGGGACGATCGGACTTGCCGAAGCCGCGCCCGTCAGGAATGAAACTGTCGTGGCCGGCCAGCGCCAGCGCCTCGGCGACGGAGCCGTTCTCGACCTGAAGATCGTATTCGCTGATGCCGGGAACGCGGGTGCCGTGCATGAGCAGGATTGGCGTCTTGCGTGAGGCGCTGCCTTCAACGCGCACCTCACGCACCGCGATATTCACCTTATCGACAGTCGTAACCTTGAAATCCCGACGAACGACTTTCGGCACGATATGTCCAATCAACTGAAATAAAACTTCAAGGCGGTGAGATCGATCGCGCGCCTGACCGATTCATCGGGGAAGTTGGCGCTGAAATCTTCAAGCGTCTTGCCGTAGGTCATGCTGGTCTCAAAAGCAGCGAAGGGCCAGTCGCTGCCCCAGAGCAATCGCTCGGGCCCTGCGTGCTTCAGCAGGGCCGAGGCGAAGACCGCAGCATCAGCGGCGGGCTCGATCCGGAATGCGGCGGATGCCTTGACCCAGGTGTTGCCGCGCTCGATCGAACGGAGCACTGCCTGAAATCCTTCCGAGTTTACGCCGAGGCCTTTGGTCGGCCGGCCGAAATGGTCGATCACCAGCTTTGGCCCGCAGGCCTCGATCGTCTCGATGTAGTTGGGGAGACGTTCACCTTCGTCGTGCAGATGCACATGCCAGTCGAGGTCGGCAATCCGGCGCATCAGCCGGCGATATTCGAAGCTGCTGAGATCCGGCGGCGAGGCAACGTTGCGAAACTGAAACCGGACGCCGACGACGCCGTCCTCCTTCATGCGCCGCATGGCATAGAGGTCGATGTCGGGCGAGACGATGACGGTGGTGCGCAGCCGCTTGTGCCGACGGACGGCTTCCAGCGCATAGTCGTTGTAATCGCCATAGATGCTGGCTGCTGCGAGCACGGCGAAATGTACACCGTGCGCGTCGAGCGTCTTTATATAGTCTTCGATCGTCGCATCGGCCGGCGGCAGGTGCCATGCGGTGCCGCTGGTCGGCATGGAGCGCGTGTAAACATGCGCATGGCAATCCACGATAGGATTTGCGACGAGAGGATTTGCGGCTTGTGGGTTGGCAGCGAGCATGGTCTGTGTCCGCAGTCTCAGGGGTCCGACAACCCTTTAGTCACAAGCCATTTCGAGATCAAATCGGCGATCTCGCGGTTGTTCTTGTCCATCATCATCATATGGGAGTTGCCCTTCACGCCGACCTTCGGAAGATCGATCACGTCGGCGCTGCCGCCGGCGGCGCGAACCGCGTCGAGGTAGGCCAGATCGATCTTGCTGTAGGCGACCCAGCGCGGATCCTGCTCGATGTAATCGCCGAAGATTTCCAGGATCGGCACCGACTTCAAGGCCGCGGCCTTGTCGGCCGGTCCGGCGCTGGCCGGCTCGATGGCAACGATCGCCTTGATCTTGTCGGGCCGCGCCTCAGCGGCGCGGAAGCCGAAGAAGCCGCCCTGGCTATGGGTCAGGAGCACGCAGGGACAAACCTTGTCGACAAGCGCGATATATCCCGCCAGCACGGCATCGTCGGTCGAGAGCCAGCGCGGCACGATCTGCTTGGTGAAGGCGTCAAAGGCCTCGATAGGGAACTGGTTGCCAGGCAGCAGTTTGCGCTTGGCAGGGTCGGAATCGAACGATCCCGGGCCCGGCCCGATCCTGAAGCGCTCCCACGGATCGGTCTGGGTCAGGAACAGCGGCTGCGACTTCCAGATGTCAGGCGAGGCAAAGCTCGAGCGCCCACGCTCGACGGCGTCGCTGACATAAACGTCCCAGCCTTTGCGCAGAAACATGTCGCGCCAGCCTTCGCGGCCGTCCGGCGTCGTCTCATAGGTCGCGCCGGTCAGGCCGCCGCCGTGCCACATCAGCAGCGGGTATTTGCCCTTCGG
>JAQGJO010000185.1 GCA_028290595.1 Hyphomicrobiales bacterium
ATCCTGGTGATTCAGATCGAGGATCTGCGCGCGGAGGGGATGCACGGCTGGACGGCGGTCATCGAGGCGACGCAGCACCGGATGCGCCCGATCATGCTCACCGCGGCGGCCGCCAGCCTGGCGCTGATCCCGATCGCCCGCGAGATTTTCTGGGGTCCGATGGCCTACGCCATGATGGGCGGCATCATCGTGGGAACGGTGTTGACCTTGCTGTTTCTGCCGGCGCTCTACGTCGCCTGGTTCAGGCTGAAGGAGCCTGACGGCGACGTGGCCAAGCCGGAGCGTGAAACTGCTGGCCATGAAACGGAAACGGGTGGACATACAGTCACGCTGTGACCATTTTTCTTTCTGGCGACGACGTCGCGTTGTGATACATTTTGGCGGGCTGCCGAGGCGTTCAGGGCCGAGTTTTTGATGAATATCCCTTTTTCGGCGCACCGTTCCGGCCAGATGCCCGGTCGTCCGCGGCCGGTGACCGCGGTGCTGGGTCCCACCAATACCGGCAAGACCCATCTCGCCATCGAGCGCATGCTCGGGCATTCGTCCGGTATTATCGGCCTGCCGCTGCGGCTGCTGGCGCGGGAAGTCTATAACCGGGTTGTGGAAAAGGCCGGGGTTTCCCAGGTCGCGCTCATCACCGGCGAGGAAAAGATCAAGCCGGAGCGGCCGCGCTACTGGGTGTCGACGGTCGAAGCGATGCCGCGCGATCTCGATGTCGATTTCGTCGCCGTCGATGAAATCCAGCTCGCCGCCGATCTCGACCGCGGCCATGTTTTCACCGACCGGCTGCTGCACCGGCGCGGCCGGCAGGAAACCATGATGATCGGCGCCGGCACCATGCGACCGCTGATCGAACGGCTGATTCCCGAGGCCATTCAGGTGACGCGGCCGCGGCTGTCCAATCTCACCTTCGCCGGCGAGCGCAAGCTTTCGCGGCTGCCGCGGCGCAGCGCCATCGTCGCCTTCTCGGCCGAGGAGGTCTACGCCATTGCCGAGCTGATCCGGCGCCAGAAGGGCGGCGCGGCAGTGGTGCTGGGGGCGCTCAGCCCGCGTACGCGCAATGCGCAGGTGGCTTTGTACCAGAGCGGCGACGTCGATTACATCATCGCCACCGACGCCATCGGCATGGGCCTCAACCTGGATGTCGACCACATCGCCTTTGCCGGCGACCGCAAATTCGACGGCTGGCAGCACCGCCGGCTCAACCCGTCGGAATTCGGCCAGATCGCTGGGCGCGCCGGCCGGCATCTGAACGACGGCACGTTCGGCACCACCGGGCGCTGCCCGCCGTTCGACGCGGAACTGGTCGAAGCGCTGGAGACCCATCATTTCGACCCGCTGACAACGTTGCAATGGCGCAACAGCGAGCTGGATTTTTCATCCATCGCCAGTTTGCAGGCCTCGCTCGACCAGGAACCGCCGGCGCCGGGACTGACCCGGGCGCCGCTCGGCGAGGATATATTGGCGCTCGAACTGGTGGCGCGCGATGCGATGGTGCAGAAAAGCGCGGTGACGCGCAAAGACGTGGAGCGGCTTTGGGACGCATGCCAGGTTCCCGATTATCGCAAGGTTTCGCCTGCGGCGCATGCAGAACTGGTGCTAACCCTCTACGGTTTCATCGTTCGAGCCGGTAAAGTGCCGGATCACTGGTTCCAGAGCCAGCTTTCGCAATTTGATCGTACCGATGGTGAGATTGACACATTGTCGGCGCGTATTGCACAGATACGCACCTTCAATTTCATCGCCAACCGTCCAGACTGGCTCAAGGATCCCGAGCATTGGCAGGGGGTCACGCGTCAGGTAGAGGACAGGCTGTCGGACGCGCTGCATGAGCGGCTCGCCCATCGATTTGTTGACCGGCGCACCAGCATGCTGATGCGCCGCCTGAGAGAGAACGTAATGCTCGAAGCGGAAGTGACGACGTCGGGAGAGGTGATGGTCGAGGGCCAGCACGTCGGAAATCTGCATGGCTTTCGTTTCACACCAGATTCCATGGCCGAGGGCGAAGCCCAGCGCACCCTGAATGCTGCAGCGCAGCAAATCCTCGCCACCGAGATCGACGGCCGGGCGCTGCGGGTCAGCGAGGCGGTCGACGACGCCTTTGTGCTGGCTAATGACGGCACCCTGCGCTGGCTCGGCGAGGCGGTCGGCAAGATCGCCGCCGGCGACCATGTGCTGAAACCGGTGGTGCGCATCCTCTCGGACGAGCGCCTGACCGGAACGTCGCTGGAAATCGTGCAGCGCCGGCTCGATCTATGGGCCGCCGCGCATATCAAGAAACTGCTCGGCCCGCTGTTCGAGCTCGAAGCCGGCGACGGCCTTGAAGGCATCGCGCGCGGCATCGCCTTCCAGGTGGGCGAATCGCTCGGCGTGCTGGAGCGCTCGCGCGTCGCCAACGAGATCAAGAATCTCGACCAGAGCGCGCGTGGCAGCCTGCGCAAGCTCGGCCTGCGCTTTGGCGCCTATCACATCTATCTGCCGCTGCTGCTGAAGCCGGCGCCGCGTTCGCTGGCGGCGCAATTGTGGGCGCTCAAGCATGGCGGCCTGGAAACAGTGAAGGGGCTCGACGAGGTGGCGCATCTGGCGTCATCCGGGCGCACGTCGTTTCCGGCCGAAAAGGACGTGCCCAAGGGGCTTTATCTCGCTGCCGGCTTTCGCGTGTCGGGCGAGCGCGCCGTGCGCGTCGATATTCTCGAACGCCTGGCCGATCTCATTCGTCCGGCCATTGCCTACCGCCCGGGCATCACGCCCGGCGATCCGCCGCCGGGCACCGCCGATGGCGACGGCTTCGTCATCACCGTGTCGATGACGTCGCTGGCCGGATGTTCGGGTGAAATGTTCGCCTCGATCCTGCGCTC
>JAQGJO010000186.1 GCA_028290595.1 Hyphomicrobiales bacterium
ATAGTGCCGGGACGAGGATGGCCATGGATCAACCGACAAATTCACCCAATGCTTTGCACGGACAATTGGTGCGCACGCTCGCCGTCGGCGCGGCGTTTATCGGCCTGTGCGCCGTCGGCGCCAGCTTCATGCTCGACCGGGCGGCGCGGGAGCATTCGCTGTCGATGCAGATGAGGACGGGCGCCGCGGCCGTGGACCAGCGCTATGTCGCTGCGCCTACGCAGCCCGTGACGAGCAAGAACAGCAATACCGCGGCCATTCGCTGGCCCTGGGGTTCGCGCTACGACATGAACCCGACCGCATCGATCGGCACCAAGCCCGTGGTCAAGAACGTCATTACCGATCCCAACGCCGGCATGCCGCAATAGTTTGGCGGAGTACCGATCTAGTGGCTCGAGCCTGACGGCAAAGCCTCAGGTTGAACTTGGCTCGGCACTCGCTTGACCACCTTGACCCAGGTCGCGTTTAGAGCGGCTATGACTCCGGGATTATCAGCATAGCTGGTCCGAAGCGCCTGTTCGTCGCCGTTGATATCCGCACATTTCAACGAGCGCATGATTTTATCGATCTGCTCTGATTGCTGAGGATCGGTTGCCTTGCGGGACCAGTCACAACTGCCGCGACGACCGACAAACTCCAACACATCGGCAGGCAGGTTGCCGTCATCAGCTTGTGCGAGGGAGCAAGGAGCAACCCAAACCGTGATTGCGACCCCGATGGAGAAAATCGCCTTCGCCGGCCTGACCACGCGACGCGGCGTCTTCAAAAGCATCGCCTATTCCGCCGGTACCGGCGCCGGCTCCCAGACACGCTTGCCGTGGGCGCGCAGATAGCGGCGCTCCGCGTCGGTGGCGTAGTTGCGGTCCCAGTTGTCGAGATGCGGCTGCATCACACGGAAGTAGAGCGGCGGCAGTAGCGACAGCGCGAACATGGTCATATAGCCGTGCGGCAGCACCGGCGCTCCCTCATCACGGCGCAGCTCATAGTAAGGCCGGCTGGCATAGAGATGATGATGGGCGTGATAGGCCAGATTGTAGAGAATGGCATTCGACACGGCGCGATAGGAATTCCAGGCATGGCGCGCCTCGAACCGCGTGCCCGGCGCCCGGACCAGTCCGAAGTGTTCGACGTAGCCTGCCGCCTCAAGGAAGAAATGGCCCTGAAAGCTGACGACGAGAAAGGCGCCGACGGCCGGCCAGCCGCCGCATAGGAAGTACAGGACGGCAATCGCGACAGTCATCGCCTGACCGGTCAGGAAGCGATTGTGCCACGACCACAACGGCAGGCCGCGACGCCGCAACCGTTCGCGCTCCAGAATAAATCCCTGCCGATTGGCGCCGATCGTCGCGCGCAGGATGAAGGCATAGACGCTCTCGCCCCGGCGCGATGTGCCGGGCTCTTCATAGAGGCCGGCGTTGACGTGATGGACGGCCATGTGATGCAGGGTGAAACCGGATTCGCACGACAGCGCGCCGAGCCAGCGGGCGACGGTGGTGGCAACCGGGTCAGTGGTGCGGTGAATGAGTTCGTGGGTGGTGTTGAGACCAAGCCCGTACAGGGCTCCCATCGACATCGTGGCGCCGATCAGATGGAACGCCGTCGTCGCATGCCGCGTCGCGTCGAAATCGATGCCGATGCGGGCCAGCACACCGCCCAGCCAGGTATGCTCGGCCGATGAAAAGTAATGGGCGAACAGAATAGAATTCACCAGCAGCAATGGCAGCGCCGCCATCGCCAGGATGTCGAGCAGCCGCGCGGGCGCGGCGCCTTCGTCGACCCTGGCGTCGCCGATCAACTCGTCGAGCGCCGTCTTCAGCAACATGACCGTAAGGAAGCCGGCCCAAAGGCTCAGTCCGCCGACGAGCAACAGGCCGATGTTCAAAGTCATCAGCAGGCTGGTCGTGCAGAAGCGCAGGCTGCTCATCTTCATGGCCACTGCCCTATTCCGCCGGCACGGCGGCCGGCTCCCAGACAGGCTTGCCGTGGGTGCGCAGATAGCGCCGCTCGGCCTCGGTGGCGTAATGCATGTCCCAATCGAGAAGGCAGGGCTTCATCACGCGCTCGTACAAGGGCGGCACCAGCGAGATGGCGAACATGGTCAGGTAGCCGTGCGGCAGCTGCGGCGCATCGTCGTCGCGCAGCAAGCGGTAGAACGGCTTGCCGGCATGCAGATGATGATCGGCGTGACGCGCGACGTTGTAGATGATGGTATTCGAGATCGCGCGGTACGAATTCCACGAGTGACGGGCCTCGGTGCGCGTGCCAGGCACGCGGACGAGACCATAGTGCTCGATGAAGGCCGCGGCTTCGAGATAGAAACGGCCCTCGAAGGCGACGACCGCAAAGGCCGCAACGGCCAGCCAGCCGCCGCAGGCGAAGAAACCGGCGGCGATCGCAACGGTCATGGCCTGGCCGATCAGAAAGCGGTTGTCGAGCGACCACAAGCTGAGGCCGCGGCGCTGCAGCCGGTTGCTCTCGGCGCGCCAGGCAAAAAGGTTGTTGCCGACGCTGGCGCGGATGACGAAGGCGTAGACATTCTCACCGCGCCGCGCCGTGCCGGAATCCTCGTAGTAACCGGCGTTCATATGATGCCCGGTCAGATGCTGAAGCGCGAAGGAAGACTCCCACGAAAACGCGCTGAGCCAACGGCCGAACGTATAGGCGAGGCGATCGGTGGTGCGATGCACGAGCTCATGCGCCACGTTCATCGACATGCCGTAGAGCGCGCCCATGCTGATGAAGGCGCCCATCATATCGAACAGGGTCGTGCCGCGCCGCGCGCCGTCGAAATCGACGCCGACCTGAGCCAGCGCGGTGCCAAGCCAGGTCGATTCGGCGGGCGAAAAGTAAAACGCGAACAACAGAGAGTTAAGCGCCAGCAAAGGCAGCGTGAGCAGCGCCATCACGTCCATGAAGACGGTCGAGCCAGCGACCTCTTGCTCGGTCGTGTCGCCGGCGATTTCATCGAGCCCTGTCTTCAACAGAACGATGAGCAGGTAGCCGGCCCAAAGCCCGACCCCGCCCACCAGAAGCAGACATATATTGACACAAAACAAGAGGTTGGCGCTACTAAACCGTAGCGCGCTTACATTTAAGGAAGTCATCAGCTCGCCTCGCCGCGGGGCCTGTTAACTAGTCATTAATTATACTTTAAATGCCCCCTGCTGCACAAGCTTGGTGTATGAAATGCTTACTTTTATGGTTAGCGGAGGCGTGGCTTTGCGCGCGGCAACAGCCCCCCGATCCTCAAAGTTACGGCCGGCGGTTGACTTTCGGGAAAAAAGGCCTATCTCACAGGGCGAGCGTTTGAGAGGCCCACGCGTGCCCCTCCGCCGGTTCCGCCGCAACGAGTGCGGCGAAATAAATCCTTAAAAGACGCGCCTCTGTCGGCCCCCGGCAATGAATCG
>JAQGJO010000206.1 GCA_028290595.1 Hyphomicrobiales bacterium
TCAAGAAACCGGGGACCGACACGACGGCAGACGGCAAGGACGAGCCTGATATCCCCGCCGTCATCATCACCGATCTTTCGACGCTTCCCGAGCCGGTCAAGAAGATGCGCGTGGCGCTGGTCGAGGCTGCGGCCTCGGGCGATATCGAACGCCTGCGCCCGCTGCTCGGCACCGGCGACGACCAGACGCAAGTCTCAGTCGGCGACGCGCCGGAAGACCCGATCGCGGCGCTCAAGAGCCTGTCCGGCGACCAGGACGGCCGTGAAGTGCTCGCCATCCTGCTTGATATCATCTCGACGAGTGCCGCGCTGGTCGACAAGGGCACGCCGCAGGAAGCCTATGTCTGGCCCTATTTTGCCGAGAAGAACCTCGACGCGCTGACCCCGCCCGAGATCGTCGAACTCTACCGCATCGTGACGGCCGGCGACGTGACCGACATGAAGGAATTCGGTGGCTATAATTTCTATCGCCTGGGCATCGGCCCCGACGGCAAATGGAAATTCTTCGTCGCGGGCGATTGAACGGCGTGCGACTGATTTGAGGCTACAACGCATGGCACCCCGCTTCTCCCCAAGGGGAGAAGCGGGAGCAAGCCCCCAGCCCGTCGGCAAACAGATAAGGGGGCGTCCGGAGGAAAGCTCCCCCTTGCCGCATCCGCTTCGAACGACTACCTCTGGCATGAAAACGGATCACCGCCATGCCCCAGATCACATTCGAAAATCGCGCATCAATCGCCGTCGGAGGACCGGAGGCGGAAGATTTCCTGCAGGCCATCATCACCACCGACCTGCCATCGGTCGGGCCCAACGAGACCTGGCCCGGCGCGCTGCTGACGCCGCAGGGCAAGATCATGTTCGAATTCCTGATCGCGCGCGCGGCGGACGGTTTCGTGATCGAAACGGATGCCGCCTCGGGCGACGCATTCGCCAAGCGGCTGACGCTCTACCGGCTGCGTGCCAAGGTCACGATCGCCAAGCTTGAAACGAATGCCGTGACAGTGTCCTGGGATACAACAATCCCGGCGGGTGCCGCCCGTGACATGCGCTTCGCCAAGGCGGGTGTCTATCTTTTTCGCACGCCCGGCAGTTCAGGTGGCGCCGATATCTCCGCCTATACGGCGCTGCGCATCGCGCATGGCATATCAGGCGGCGGCGAGGATGGCGACGCGACGGACTTCTTTCCGCATGACCTGCTGCTCGACAGGAATGGCGGGCTCGATTTCAAGAAGGGCTGCTATGTCGGCCAGGAGGTCGTCAGCCGCATGCAGCACCGCTCGACGGCACGCCGCCGCACGGTCACGGTGACGGCCGACAGCACCCTGCCCGCATCGGGTACGGCAGTCCTCGCAGGCGGCAAGGATATCGGCACGCTGCGAGCGGTCGAAGGCAACACCGGCCTCGCCGTGGTCCGCATCGACAAGGTGGCAGACGCCATGGCCAGCGGCGTGGCCATCACGTCGGGCGATGTCACGGTTTCACTCGCCCTGCCTGCCTGGAGCGGCGTCGAATTCCCCACCACCTCGGACGAAGCCGCGTCATGACTGCTATCGTCGGGATCAAGGCCGAGATCGGGGCTCGCGCGTGGCAGCGCATGCTGTCGGGCCGCCGGCTCGATCTTCTCGATCCCTCGCCGATGGATGTCGAGCTTTCCGACATCGCCCACGGGCTTGCCCGCGTGGCCCGCTGGAACGGCCAGACCCATGGCGAACACGCCTTTTCCGTAGCCCAGCACAGCCTCGTCGTCGAACAGGTGTTCCGGCTGCAGAACCCGGATTGCAGCGCCGATCATTGCCAGATGGCGTTGCTGCACGATGCGCCGGAATATGTGATCGGCGACATGATCTCGCCCTTCAAGTCGGTGGTCGGCGGCGGCTACAAGGCCGTCGAGCAGCGGCTCGAGGCCGCCATCCACCTGCGCTTCTCGCTGCCGCCGCACCCCTCCGCCACGCTCAAGGCACAGATCAAGAAGGCCGATACGGTCTCGGCCTATTTCGAGGCGACGCGGCTTGCCGGCTTCTCCGAGGCCGAGGCAAAGAAATTCTTCGGCCAGCCTCGCGGCGTCACAGCAGAGATGATTCCGATCCGGCCGATGGCGACATCGGAGGCGCAGGCGCTGTTTGCAGCGCGGTTTGCCGAGATCGAGGCGATGCGGGGAACATCATGAGCGCATTTAAGGCACCTCCATGCCCCGCATAATCATCTCCCCCCTCAAATCCATCGGCGAGATGGCTGCCCGCCACCAGGCACGCGAAATGATCACCCTGATCGCCGAGGATCACAATTTCCACCGCCCCGGCATCATCGATCCCGCGCGGCACCTCAATGTCACCGTCAACGACATCGCTTTCGCCGGCAGGGAGGGGCTGATCGCGCCGCAGGAAAGCCATGTCGAAGCCATCGCTGATTTCGCGCGCGCATGGGACCAGACGTCGCCGCTCTTGATCCATTGCTGGATGGGCGTATCGCGCTCGCCGGCCGCGGCGCTGATCGCGGCGCTTGCCGCCAATCCCGATCTCGATGACGCCGCGCTTGCAGCAAATCTTCGACGCGCCTCGCCGCAGGCCACACCGAACACGCGTCTCGTCGCCATCGGCGATGCCTATCTCGCCCGTTCCGGTCGCCTCGTCGCGGCGGTGAAATCGATCGGCCGTGGCGCCGATTATGTTGGCGAAGCGCCGTTCGTCCTCGACTTCTGAGCGGAACAAATTGCGGCACTCGCGGGTTCTCCGGGCTCAAAAAGGAGACACCGCATGAGCAATATCGCCGACGCCAAGGCCGATCCGATCGGCCAGATCTGGGACAAGCTGGACAAGGTGCATGCCGTGATGCTGGGCAGCCCCGATCACAAACAGCATATGCAGCCGATGGCGCCGCAGACCGCGCGTGATGAGAACGCCGTGTGGTTCTACACCCGCGTCAGCGCCGATATCGCCCGCGCCGCCGTCAATGGCGGGCATGTCCATATGTGCGTGGTCGGCGACAACGACTGGTATGCCTGCCTCGACGGCACGCTGCAGACCATCCACTCGCCCGAGCATATCGAACGCTTCTGGTCGTCGATCACCGAGGCCTGGTATCCGCAAGGGAAAACCGATCCGGAACTGACCATGCTGAAATTCACGCCCTCGACCGCCGCGATCTGGGCCAGCACGTCCTCGACGCTGAAATTCGGCTGGGAAATCGCCAAGGCCAACCTCACCGACAGCGAGCCGGATGTCGGCTACACGACCCATGTGACTTTCTAACTGATGTAGGTTGTTCGATGCTGCCATAAACTGGCAGCATCATGCGTTATGGTGTCTCCATCAACATCAGATGGAGGACGCCATGACCCGGATGCTCGCGATACTCACGGATGATTATGCCGACTGGTAATTCGGCCCGCCGGCCGCTGCTGCGCGCGGCTATTCCGATATCGATGTCGTCACCGCAACATCGGAGGGCAAGCCCGTCACCTCGATGGGCGGCCTGAAGGTGATGCCCGACATGGCGATCGACGAGATCGATCTCTCCACCATCGATGCAATCGTTGTGATTGGCGGCTCCGTCTGGGGCATGGTCGGCGCCCCCGACCTCTCTGACGTCCTCAACGCAGCGAACCGCGAGGACAAGCTGATCGGCGCGATCTGCGGCGGCACGAAAGCGCTTGCGGCCTCCGGCCCGCTCGACGCCATCCCGCATACCAGCAACGATTCCCGTACGCTTGCCGATGTCGCGGGCTACCACGGCCAGTCCTATTTCGTCGCCTCGACCGTGGCGCTGAAATGCGGCCGCATCGTCACCGCCTCGGGCATGGCGCCGATCAGCTTCATGCGCACCATCATCACCGCGCTTGGGCGCGGCGGCGATGAACTCGATCATTACGCCGGCATGTTCGGCGCCGAATTCGAAGGCCGTCGCCAGATGGCGGCCTGACGATCATCTGGCGACCCTTGCGAATAAGCGGCTCATGCTGCACGTTCCCCAGTTCAATCGAAGAATATGGGGCGCGCGGCCCAGGCCGCTCAGACAAAACACATGAACACTGCAGGAGACGACGGCGCGCGCCGTCCGATCGCGAGCCGGTCGTCATTCTGGGCGATCGGCACCGCGCGGTCGCTTGGCCGGGCCGGCGTGACGCCGAACACGATTTCGGTGGCGTCCGTCGTGTTCGCCGGGTTCGGAGGTGCACTGATCGTGCTCTGTGCCCATCCGCTTGGATGGCTGGCTGCTGCGGCCTGTGTCCAGCTGCGCCTCGTCTGCAACCTTCTCGACGGGATGGTGGCGATCGAGGGCGGCAAGAAAACCGTCACCGGCGCGCTCTATAATGAATTTCCCGACCGGATCGCTGACAGCTTGCTTCTGATTCCCGTCGGCTATGCTGCAGGCTTTCCCTGGCTTGGATGGCTCTGCGCCCTCTTGGCGGCACTGACCGCCTATATCAGGGTGTTCGGCGGATCAGTGGGCCTGGCGCAGGATTTCAGCGGCGTGATGGCAAAGCAGCGCCGCATGGCCGCACTGACCGCTGGCCTTGTCGCGCAGGCGGTAGAATGGCTGCTCTTCGGAAGCCATTGGTCGCTCGTGACGGCTGCGTCCGTCATCGCGCTCGGCAGCCTCGTCACCTGCGTCACCCGGACACGGGCGATTGCCCGGGCGCTGGAGGCAGCATGATCGCGTTTGTCCGCCGCTTGCTCGTTTTCCTCGTCCGCATTCTCGTCGGCGCACGCAGCGACTGGCGTGGTTGCGCACCCGATACCCGCCGGCGCATCTATTTCGCCAACCACGGCAGCCACTTTGATACCGTGGCTGTCATGGCCGCCCTGCCCTGGCCGGTGCGCCGCCTGACACATCCGATTGCCGCGAGCGATTACTGGGGTACGACCAGGTTCAGAAAGTTCATCGCCGAGAAATGCCTGCGTGCGGTACTGGTCGATCGGAAGCCGCGGGTTCATAGCGATCCGCTCGCGCCGTTGCAGAGGGTGCTTGAGGACGGCCGCTCGATCCTGATTTTCCCGGAGGGAACGCGCAGCAGCACCGGTGAGGTCGTGACGTTCCGCAGCGGCCTGTTTCATCTGGCGCGCCGCTTCCCCGATGTCGATCTCATCCCGATCTATCTCGACAACCTCAGCCGCATCCTGCCCAAAGGCAGCTGGCTCATCGTGCCGATCACCGGCACCGCACGCTTCGGCACGCCCATGCGGCTGATGCCGGGCGAGGAAAAGGCGGCCTTTCTCGACCGCGCACGCGAGGCGGTCGTCGCGCTCGGCAATGGAAGTGCCAGCCAATGACAGCCACTTTCACCTATGTGCTTGGCAGCACGCTTATCCTGCTCACGGTCGCCACGCTGATCGGCACGGTGCTGCAATACAGGGCGAAAGATGCGGCCGCGATCGCGACCATCGAAAACCTCAATGCCCGCATACGCTCCTGGTGGATCATGGTCGTGATCTTCGGCGGCGCGGTGTTGCTCGGCAGCACGGTCACGACGGTACTGTTTGCGCTGCTGTCCTTCATCGCGCTGAGGGAATTCTGGACGCTGACGCCGTCGAAGCGCGGCGACCATCTCGCTCTTTTCCTGTCGTTCTTCATCGTGCTGCCAATCCATTACATCCTGATCGGCACCGCTTGGTACGGCCTGTTTTCGATCTTCATCCCGGTCTATGCTTTCCTTATCCTGCCCGCCGTGGCGACGATTGCCGGCGACACGAGCGAATTCCTGGCGCGCAGCGCCAAGGTGCAATGGGGATTGATGCTGACCGTCTATGCGATCAGCCACGCGCCGGCCCTGATGATGCTCGAGACCGGCACGTCGCCGGCGCTGCTCCTCGTCTATCTGGTCATCGTCGTCCAGCTCAGCGATGTGTTTCAATATGTGTGGGGCAAGCTTCTGGGCAAGCGGCGCTTCTCGCCCAATATCAGCCCGTCGAAAACCGTCGAAGGCCTGGTCGGCGGCGGCGCATCCGCCGTCCTCGTCGGAACACTTCTCTATCCGCTCACGCCGTTCTCGCCGCTGCAGGCCGCTGCGGTCAGCACCGTCATCGTCGTTGCGGGCTTCTTCGGCGGCTTCGTGCTTTCCGCCATCAAGCGCGATCTCAAGGCCAAGGACTGGGGCTATGTGATCGAGGGCCATGGTGGCGTTCTCGATCGCCTCGATTCCATCACCTTTGCCGCACCGCTGTTTTTCCATATCACGCGCTACTGGTTTACTGCGTAAGCCGACGCGAATAATCCCCGGTCCGCCCACGTCATCCCTCTGCATCCCGCCGGTATCCGCCGGCGGGCCAATCCAACGTTTCGACCGCGCGTCGCGGTGGAACTTCCCGAGTGGAATTTGCGAGGAGACCTGACATGGCAAAGATAACGTGGCTGGCGCAGGACACCGGTGACCTGGGCTCCGTGCTCAATCTCGCCGTCAACGGCACGCATGAAAAGGCCATCTATTCCTTGGATGGCGGCGGCAAGATGGTCGTCTATGGCGAGGATTTGAAGATGCAGGGCGGCGAACTGGTCGATGGAAAGATCGACAAGGTCGTGTTCAAGAACGCGGAAGGCGACAGCGTCATCTCCGCCACCCATCTCAAGCTGAAGGCTGAGAAATTCGGCGACGCCGCTGCGGATGGCGGCGGCGAAGACGCTTTCTACAGCCTGTTCGGCGGCAACGATGTCTATTACGGCTCCGACGACAACGACTATTCGCTGAACGGCCGCAACGGCGACGACAAGATCTTCGGTCGCAATGGCAGCGAGGTCCTGCGCGGCGGCCGCGGCGACGACGAACTTACAGGTGGCAAGGGCGTCGACGCTTTCGCCTTCTATACCGCCGACGGGGTCGGCCACGACGTTATCCACGACCTGCACACGACAGGTCCCGCGATGGACCAACTCCAGATCGAGGAGAGCATCGTAAGCGTCAAGAGCGTACATGGCGGCGACGATACTTTGCTGAAACTCGCCGACGGATCGACCATTCTCATCGAGGATGTGACCAAGGCCGAGTTCAACGACTACTGGATCTGAAATACGCTGACTTGCTCGACGATGCGGCGCGCCCCAGTGGCGCGCCTTTTTTAAGCGAATAGACAAGCGGCCCGATCCGTAGGAAACTTATCGCACAGCCTTCCCGACGCCACTTCCGGAGGATGAAGCAATGGCCAAAACCATCAAGCTCGACGCGAATTTCAACGATGAGGGTCACGCGTGGCGTCGAACGAACGCCCTGGCACGAAGAATGACGCGCCTGCTGGTTACAAGGATCGCGGCCCGGACATCCATTATCCGATTGATGGCCCAAGCAAACCACCAATAGGTAAGCAGCTTGGCGCGCCCCGCATGGAAGGTGCGTTCGACGAGTATGAAGGTCATGAGCTGCGCGAAGAGGAACGTAATCACGCCCAGGACCACCCTGCCCTTGGCGAACAGGATGACGGCAACAAGCTTGAGCGGCTCCGCGATCAGAAACGGAACGGCGAAGACGATCAGTATGGCCCAACGAGGGAGCGCCGATACCTGACGGTCGAGAAATACAAAGAACGGATGTTTTAGGATGCCATCGACGATCGGACGATAGATGGGCCTGAGGAGTTCATCAATAAACACCACCAGGGCGATCACAGCTTTCAGCGGCAACAAGGCCGCCTTGAACGCAGTCGCGATGAATGACGTGGAGCGCGGATTGTTGGACATTTTGCCTAAGTGGTGGCTTGGGACGGTTGATTGAAGTGCTGCAGGACAAAAAAGGGTTGCGTGTCCAAGGCTCCCGTCGTTGCCGTATAAGACAATTGATCCGTGGATGCCAGTTGCATTAGAATCGCGTTGATTGGCCGATCTTACCTTTCATCCAGACGCAGTTCCCAAGGAATGATGCTCCCTTGTTTAGGAAAAAATTCCTCACCATCTTCCCAAATCCCCAACGCCATGCCATAATCACTGCCGTTCCGTATCGGCTACACCCTGGGGCGCCAGGGCGAGGCGGGACCGGTGACCGGCGTGGAGAAGCGACGTAAGTCTCCATGCGGGGCGTCCGCGAGAAGGGCCAGTCCTCTGGGGACGGCAGCCGAAAGGCTGAGTTTCGCCCCGGACGTGCGCTGTAGCGCACACATGATCGTCCTCAGTCCCGAAAGGATGAGGT
>JAQGJO010000561.1 GCA_028290595.1 Hyphomicrobiales bacterium
CAATGGTCTATGTCACCCACGATCAGGAAGAGGCCCTGGCACTGTCCGATCGCATCGCGCTTATGCGCGGCGGCGAAATCATCGAAGAGGGCACGCCGCGAACCATGTATTGTTCGCCCAAACACCCTTTTACCGCGGGGTTTCTCGGCGGCGCCAATTTCGTCCCCTGCCGGGTCAACGGCGCTTCTGACGCCGTGGAGGCCGAGACCGCGTTCGGCGTGTTCCGCGGCCTTGCCCGCAAGGGCGAAGGCGGCAGCCCCATTTTATTTTTCCGGCCGCACGCGGCCAAACTGATCAGCTCAGCGGAGCCGGGGTCCATCAACGTCGGCACGGCGGAGATAGCGAGTGTTTCGTTTTTGGGTGATTTTGTGGACATTGTTGCAAGGAAACAGGATCAGTCCATGCATATCCGGGTCTCCGGCGAGACGGCGCTCAACCCTGGCGACGACATCAGGTTCGCCATCGATCCGAGCCAGATTGTGGTCTTTACCTAGATGATGCGGTTTTAATATAATGACATTTGGAAATGGATTGGGACAGATGACTTTGGAAGGTGCTGCAGATTTGCAGTTGCTGGTCAGCAGCGTTGCTGCATCGATCAATAATCAGGCGGTCAAGAGCCTGCAGGATCTCGGCATCAAGATCGCGACCGCGCGGGTATTGGTCTCCCTGCTTGGCAGAGAGCGTGCGCGTTGCGCGGCGCTTGCAAGACTCGTCGGCATGGAAGCGACGGCGCTTTCGCATCTTTTGCGCAGCATGGCCGACCAGGGCCTGATCGTCCGGGAACGCGTCAAAAAGGACAACAGGGCCGTCGAGGTCCGGCTCACCGCCAAAGGCGAGAAAATGGCGAAGCTGAGCCAAGCCGCTCTCAACAGCCAAAGCGACACCCTGTTAAAGGGTTTTACGGCCGAAGACGTCACGCACCTCCAGCAAGCCCTCTGCCGGCTCCAGGATAATATCCGGCCGCCCAAGGAACAGGCGACGCAATAGTCTTCGACGCGCCGATATCGGAAGGCCTTCCTGCGAAGCAGGATTGCGTCACACCGCTGATGAAACTGATAACTATGTTTCGACCGGAGCCTATGATTCCAGCCTTCGGGCTGCGAACCTCGCAGTGGGCATCGAAGGCTCGCCAAGCCGCACGACTTCTCGACTGCAGTAAGGAAAATCCCATGCTTTACGTCGATATCCCCACCCGGCCCGAATTCAAGGCGCTGAACGAGGTTCGCGCCGATGCCTGTGTCTCGATCTACCTCAAGACCACGCCGCTCACACAAGGATCGGACGCGAGCCGCATCGAGCTGGGAAACCTGGCGAAACAAGCGCGCCAGCAACTCGAAGACGTCGGTTTCGACAAGCGCCGGATGGCCTTGCTGATGGAGCATTTCGACGATCTGGCCGACGATCACGAGTTCTGGCGCGTCCAGGCCAACAGCCTGGCCGTGCTGGCGACGCCGGACAAGGTGTCGACGTTCCGGCTGGCCAATGCGCTCCAGCCGATGGTCGAGGTCTCGGATCGTTTTCACCTGAAGCCGCTGCTGCGCGCCATCACCTTTTCCAATTCGGCCTTCGTCCTGGCGCTGTCGGAGAACGCGGTGCGGCTCATCGAAGTCCACGCCGATCTGCCGCCTCAAACGGTCAAAGTTGAGGGACTGCCGAAAGACGCCGCGAGTTCCGTCGACAAATCCACCTTGAACAACCGTTCGCCGAGCGGTCGCATCCAGGGCTCGGAAGGGCAGAACGTGCGGTTTCGCCAATATGCGCGGCGGGTGGATGCCGCCCTGCGGCCGGTGCTCGCCGGACGCGAAACGCCACTGATCCTGGCGGCCACGGGCCGGCTTGAGTCGGTCTATCGCTCCGTCAACAGCTACCCGAACCTGCTTCCCAATGGGATCGAAGACAGCCCCGACCGGATCAGCGACGCGAACCTCGCAGCCGCGGCGCGCCCGGCGCTTGATGCTGCCTATGCAGCCGACCTCGCCGCGCTGAAGGCGCTCTATGATGCGCGCATGGGGGAAGGCCGCGCCACGGCCGACCTTTCGGATGCCGCGCGCGCCGCCACATACGGCGCGATCGAGACGCTCCTCGTCGACATCGACACGGTCGTCCCCGGCGTGGTGGACGAGCAGACCGGCGCGATCGCCTTGTTCGACAAGCCGGATGCAGCCAGCTACGGCGTCGTCGATGAAATTGCCCGCCGCGCGCTGGCCAACGGCGCCCGCGTTCTCGGCGTGAGAAAGGCAGACCTGCCTGGCCAAGGCGACCTCGCGGCGATTCTACGCTACGCGGTCTAGCCTGCGTTAGTTTCTAGTTGCGGATCTCAATCAGTTTTTTGGCCCGCTCGACGATGGGAGCCGGCGTCGCGTAGAGCTTCATGATGGTCTTCTGAACGTCTGTGCCGGTCGTAGGGGAAATATCGGCGGCGACGTTTTGCACATCCTGCAGAAACGCAGGATCCACCATCGCCGCATCGAACGCCTTGCGCAGCACGGCGACGGTTGCAGCCGGTGTGCCCGGTGGCACGGCGAATGGCCGATTGATCGATGTTCCGCCGACCAGGAGGTCGAGGACCTGGCGATCTTCCGCCTTTGGAATGATGTCGGACGCGAGAGGCACATCCGGCAGTTCCGGGCTCTTTTCCGCGCCCATCTGCAGCAGGATTTTGACCTTTTTTTCCGAGAGCCAGTTCGGCCGCGACCCTTTCAACGACGTGTATGAAATCCCGCACCTGCCGCTGACTTCACCACGCTCGATCGCCAGCAAGGTGTCGCTGGTCGTCTGATAGCCGGAAACCACGCGGAACTTGGTTTTCAGAACATCGTTCAGCACCAGCGGAATGGTGTCGGTCTCGGCGCCTGCGCCAGTGCCGGCGATGATCATTTCATTCTGTTTGACATCGTCCAGCGTCTGAAACTTGCTTGCCGCCCATGAAATGCAAAGCGTGACATCGCGGCTCATCGCGCCGATCCAGAAGAACTGGCTCATGTCGTAACCCTGCTTGCGGGCGCCCACCAGCGGCTCGACCAGTGGTCCGCTTGCGAAGGTCGCCATGGCCGAGCCGTCCTTCGGCGCCGTCTGCGCCATGAAATTGGCGGCGCGAATGCCGCCGGCGCCTGGCATCACTTGCACGTTGATCGACGTATCGGCAGAAATATGCCTTGCCATATGCGGCGCGAGAATACGGGAATAGATATCCATTCCGCTGCCCGCTCCACCCGCGATATAGATGTTGATGGTGCGCGGAATTTTGGCCTCTTGAGCACCGGCAGTTGCGGTGGTTGCGATCAGGGCAATGCAGACGGCCGGCGCAAGCGCTACTTTAGCGGACATGTTCTCTCCCTACGTCATTATGTCGTTATGATTGACCCGTCAGACGGGTTCCGCATCTATCAGCACGAAGGCCAGCACGGCGGGCTGCTCGCTGCGATTGCTCCACGCGTGATTGGTGCCGCGCTGCACCAGCACGTCGCCCGCCTTGAGCAGGACTTCACCCTGCATCATGACCGCATAAATTTCGCCCGACAGCACAATGACGTAATCGACGGAGTTCGTCTTGTGGAATCCCGGATGCCGCTGTCCTGTCTTGTCGAGCGCCGCGGCACGGCCGGATCCATCATCGACATGGGAGTCCCGTTCGGCGTTAAGCGCCGGCAGCCTCTCCGAGTCAGGCGGATAGCTGATAATGCGAAACACGCTGCCGTTTGCCGGCGGCGGCAGCCGGAAGGGGGTCAGCGTCGGATCTTCGATACCTGCATTGGAGGCAGGCGCACTTTGAGTATTCCAAAGCTCGGTGACGATCGAACTGCCGGGACTGCGCTGATAAACATGCGGCGCAACGTCAT
>JAQGJO010000215.1 GCA_028290595.1 Hyphomicrobiales bacterium
TTCGATACGCCGCTGGAAGTGTCGCGTCATTCGTCGATGTTTCAGCGCGGCGATGTCAGTGGTGCCGCCGAATATCTGCACCAGATCGGCGGCCATCGCCCGACGCCGGAACTTTCAAAACTGAAGGTTCCCGGTGTCGATAGGCTCTACCTCACGGGAACGGCCATCAACGTCTCAAGCGTCAGCGGCGCGGGCCGCGCCACCGCGATCAAGGTCTGTGAAGACCTGCGTATCGATTTCGACAAATTGACCCGGTGAATGCCATGAAACTGTTCACTCCTGAGAAAAGCGAGCTCATCGAAATCCAGTCGGTCGAACCGCATGACGATGGGCTGATCATTCACGGGCGCATTATGGGCGCCATGCCGATGAAGGCGGTGCTGACCCCCGGGCAGTTGCGCGCCGGCTTCAGGTTCTTGAGCTTTCCGCTCGTCTTCCGCCTGATCGCCATGCTCTTCACCCGCGCCAAAACCTGAGGATCAAGCCTCAGTTAAGGACGCAGAAGCCGCCGACATTGCGCTCGGGCGGGCACTGGAACACGGCTTTTTCAACCTTTGGCGCCGGCGGCTGCGGCTGCGGCGGCTGGTAGGCCGGCAGCGTAGCGGCGCTTTGCTGGCGCGCCGCGAACGGCGTCGAGCTCCAGTTCGAATCCGATTTGTCATCGAGCAGCGGCCGCGAGGTGTTCGCCGATGCGCGCGTGGCGCCCATGCCGGGCAGGATGATCATTCCGCCGGAACGCTGCATCCGGGCCATATTCGGCACCGCGGCCCTGACCGGAGAGATCGTCGGCGCAGCCGACAGACGCGGCATCGGCAGGCTGATGCGAAATCCTTTCGCGTCAGCCGCGGTCGAGGACACGAACACGGCGGCGACGGCCAAGGCAACGAACGGCTTCATCAATTGTCTCCCGATGGGGCTTTGCAATGCTGGGCAATGTGCACGCCAGCCGTCAAAGATCGGAAAGTCGGATCGCTAAAATTGTCGCTATTGCGCGGTTTTCGGCAATCTGCCGGCCCAATTGCCTAAACGAAGAGCGGCCGGACCCGGGAAACTTTCTCCAGGGGGAGTGCGTTATCATTTACGTTCATCGGCTGACAGTTCGTAGTGCATTGATATATCTGCAAAATCCCCGCCAATACTCCGGTCCGGCCTGGATCGGGGCTTCGTAGATCGATAGTCGCAATCCCGCGGTATCTCCCGGAGCAAAATCGTGCCCACGACAACCACGAATGCCAAGACCAATGCCAAGACGGGCATTTTGGGTCTTGATGAAGTTTTGTCCGGCGGCCTGTCCAGAGGCCATGTCTTCTTGCTCGAAGGCGAGCCTGGTGCCGGCAAGACGACAATTGGCCTGCAGTTTCTTCTTGAAGGCACGGCCAAGGGCGAAAAGACGCTCTACATCACCCTGTCCGAGACAGAGGCCGAACTGCGCGAGGGCGCTGCTTCGCACGGCTGGTCGCTTGACGAGAATGTGGTGATATTCGAAGTCGCCCCACCCGAAAGCGTGCTCGACACGGATCAACAGCAAAGCCTGCTTTATTCGTCAGATCTTGAGCTGGGTGAAACGACCAAGCAGATTTTCGACGCCGTCGATCGCGTCAAACCCACCCGCGTCGTGCTCGACAGTCTGTCCGAAATCCGCCTTCTGGCGCAAAGCTCGCTGCGCTACCGGCGGCAGATTCTGGCGATCAAGCATTATTTCGCCAGGCACAATACGACCGTCATCATGCTCGACGACCTGACGGCCGAAGCGGGCGACAAGACGGTGCACAGTGTCGTGCATGGCGTGGTGCGGCTGGAAGAATTGGCGCCGGCTTACGGTGCCGAGCGGCGGCGTCTGCGCGTGCTGAAATACCGCGGCCAGCGCTATCGTGGCGGTTATCACGATTTCATCATTACCACCGGCGGCATCGCCGTCTTTCCGCGCCTCGTCGCGGCTGAGTATCGCACGCGCTTCGAGCGCCGGCAGCTTTCGACAGGCATCGCCCGCTTCGATGCGCTGTTGGGTGGCGGCGCCGATTCAGGCTCCAGCACATTGATCCTCGGACCGGCCGGCACCGGCAAGTCGCTCATCGCAACGACGTTCGCAATGGCCGCCATCGCGCGTGGCGAAAAGGCCGCCATGTTCATCTTCGATGAAGAGCTTGGCCTGCTTTTCTCGCGCATGAAGGGCATGGGAATCGACCTCGAAGCCGCCAGGGATTCCGGCGATCTGCTCATTCATCAGATCGATGCGGCGGAACTGTCGCCGGGCGAATTCGCACATCGCGTCCGCCGAACCGTCGATTCCCAGAATATCAAGACGGTCATTCTCGACAGTCTGAACGGCTACCAGGCCGCAATGCCGGAAGAAAATTCGCTCATTCTGCATATGCACGAGCTGCTGCAATATCTGAACCGGCAAGGCGCCACCACGTTCATGACTGTGGCTCAGCATGGCCTGGTCGGCGATATGAAAGCGCCGCTCGACGTTACCTATCTCGCTGACGCTGTAATCCTGCTGCGCTATTTCGAGGCCCTGGGCCAGGTTCGCCGCGCTATCTCCGTCATCAAGAAGCGCTCCGGCCACCACGAATCGACCATTCGCGAGTTCTCGATCAGCTTCAAAGGTCTGGAACTCGGCGAGCCACTTGAAAGTTTTCAGGGCGTTCTGCGCGGCGTGCCAACCTATTTGGGTGAGCAGTCGCCGTTGCTGCAACAGCCACCGTCCGTTGCGTCAGAGCAAGAGCCAGAGGAAGATAACGCAGGCAGCGTCATATGAGCGGTTCCGATCATCATTCCGAACGCGCTCTCATTCTGGCCCCAACCGGGCGCGACCACGCGGTCGCAGAAAAAATACTGAAGGATGCACACTTCCCCGCGCATGTGTGCCCTGATCTGCAATCGCTGTGTCACGAGCTTGCTGTCGGCGCCGGCGTCGCCATCGTTGCCGACGAGGCGATGGTCACCGCCGATCTGCGCTCGCTTGTTGAGATTTTGAACAATCAGCCGCCATGGTCCGATTTTCCGATCGTCCTCATGACCCACCGGGGCGGCGGTCCGGAACGCAATCCGACCGCCACCCGACTGGCCTCTATCCTCGGCAACGTCACTTTTCTCGAACGGCCGTTTCACCCGACCACCATGCTCAGCGTCGCGCGCGCCGCGGTGCGCGGCCGCCGCCGGCAATACGAGGCCCGCTCGCGGCTGAACGAATTGATAGAGGGCGAAGAGCGGCTGCAGACGGCGATGCAAGCCGGTCACCTCGGCTCCTGGCGGCTCGATATCAAGACCATGATGCTGCAGACATCGGAGAGTTTCCGCATCCACTTCGGCGTGGCGCCTGAAAAAGAATTCCTGATCGACGATTTCAGGAGGAGCCTGCATCCTGACGACCTGGCGCATGTGACCGGCGCGATCGGCCTGGCGATGGAAACCGGCAGCGATCTGGCGCTTGAACATAGGGCCGTCTGGCCGGGCGGCTCGATCCATTGGATCGATATCCGCGCCCGCGCGACCCGCAACGACAGCGGCAAAATATTCCAGCTCGTCGGCGTGTCTTCGGACATCACCGAGCGCAAGACCTCAGAGCTCGAGCGCGAGCATCTGCTTGGCGAACTGGCGGAAGAGCGCACGGCCCTGTCCGAATTGACGGCGACGCTCGAACAGCGGGTTCAGGAGCGTACCAAGGAGCTGATCGCCGAAGTCGCGGCCAGAGAACATGCGCAAAAACAATTGCTGCAATCCCAGAAGATGGAAAGCATCGGCCAGCTCACTGGCGGCGTCGCGCACGATTTCAACAATCTGCTCATGGCGGTGATGGGAAATCTCGAACTGCTCGGCAAGCGCATTCCCGAGGATACTCGGATGCGGCGCCTGCTCGATGGCGCCATGCAGGGCGCCCGCCGCGGCGCCTCGCTGACCCAGCGTATGCTGGCGTTTTCGCGCCAGCAGGATCTCAAGACCAGTTCGATCGACATGGCCCAACTCGTGCTGGGTATGAGGGATCTGCTGGAGCGGTCGCTCGGCCCGCGCTTCGATCTTCGCCTGCGGCTTGCCGACGGTGTGCCGGCGGCCCAGGTCGACGCCAACCAGATCGAACTCGCCATTCTCAATCTGGCGATCAACTCGCGCGATGCCATGCCCAACGGCGGTCAGATCACAATTGATATCTCCATGCGCGAGGTCAAAGGCGGCAAGCCCGTTCGCGACGGCAGATACGTTCTTGTGCAGGTCGAGGATACCGGCACGGGCATGGATGCCGAAACGCTCAACAAAGCCATCGAACCGTTTTTCTCCACCAAGCCGCTGGGCAAGGGCACCGGCCTGGGCCTGTCGATGGTGCACGGCCTCGTCGTCCAGCTTGGCGGACATTTTGACCTTACGAGCGAAGTCGGTAAGGGGACGACGGCATGTGTCTGGCTGCCGGTTGCCAATGAATTGCCCGTAACAGAGAATATCGAAGTCTCCGCAGGAGGTCACACAATGGCTGCAACCATACTCGTCGTTGACGATGATCCGCTCATCGCCATGAGCACCGTCGACATGCTGGAAGACCTCGGCCACACGGTGATCGAAGCGAACTCAGCCAAACAGGCGCTTGAGATTCTGCAAAGCGGCCAGGCCATCGACCTCCTGATGACGGACCAGGCGATGCCGGGCATGACGGGAATCGAACTCATCGAAATCGTGCGTCCGCAGCACCCGGACCTTCCCGTCCTGCTGGCGACGGGCTATGCCGATCTGCCGGCCGGAAAATGGTCCAACCTGCCGCGCCTGGCAAAGCCCTATCAGCAGGCGCAGTTGGAAGCGGAAGTTGGTAGGCTCCTCAGCGGGAGGCCGGCAGTAAAGGCTTCGACTGGCTAGCGGAGGCGCTGGCGCAGTCTGGTGAAGGAGCATAAAGTCTCCCTGCAGCAATAACAGCGCCTGCGGAGGATTGGACATGATCAAAGTCAGCGTGATGTATCCCACCACGACAGGTGCGCGCTTCGATCATGATTACTATCGAGACAAGCACATGCCGCTGGTGCAACGCCGGATGGGCGATGCATGCCAGCACTACAGTATCGATCGCGGGCTGGCGGGCGGCACCCCCGGTGCAGCCGCGCCGTTTGTTGCGATGTGCCACATCTTCAGCGCCTCTTTGGAGGCGTTTCAGGCGGGCTTCGGGCCGCATGCCCAGGAGATCATGGCAGATATCGCCAATTACACGGATATCAGTCCGGTCATGCAGATCAGCACCGTCGTGGTCGATTGATCACGACAGCGCGCGCAGCTTGCCCGGGTTCATCAATCCCAGCGGATCGGCCTGCTTGCGAAACGCCATCTTGCGGCCTTCCGGATCGAAGCGGCCGCCGTCCTCCAGCTTGAAGATGTGCGGATTGTTGATGAAGCAGCCGTCGGCCTCGAAGATGCGCATGATCTCGTTCAACCGCGCCTCGGTGGTAAACTTGATCAGCGGCAGGCCGCCGATACGCGGACGCCCGTTCTCCTTGGTATATTCATGATGCATCAGCACTTCGTCGCCGAAGCGCTTCAATTGTTCTTCCGCCAGTTCAGGCGTGAAAGGATCGGGCATGACCACCTGCAGATAGGTCCAGGAGCGGTCGACCTGCAGCGCCATCAGGGTGGTGTGGTTGAACGCCGTCTGGTGGATCGGCCGCAGATTGGCGTCGGCGCTTTCGCTTTCGCTGACAGCCATCGAGCGCACGCCGTTGAATTTGGCGGCGAGCGCGAAGAAAGCATCGACATCCTTCTCGTTGACCATCGAGAACATGGCATCGCGGCTGCCGTCGAAATAGGCCTGCATGCGCTTGTAGAACGGCGCGAACCTTTTCTCGACGGCGCTGAGCAGGAAGATGTCGAGGTCGCTGTCGAAGGCCGCATTGCCGAAGCCGATTGTGTC
>JAQGJO010000218.1 GCA_028290595.1 Hyphomicrobiales bacterium
CCATCAGGCCGACGCGGCCGGACGTATCGCGCAGCGCAATCAGGCGTTCGCCGAAGGCTTTGACCCGCACCGGCGCGCAATCGGGCTCGGGCAGTTCTTCCGCCAGCAGGAGCGGCACCCAGTAGCGCCGCAGCAGATCGCCCATCGGCGCGCCGGGGCCGGTTTTGGTGACGTAGCTGTTGTCTTCGGCTGAGAGCATTTTCTTGTCCTCCCGCGAGGGCTGATTTCCTGACAGCGGAATAATCTTCCCAACGCGCCAGCGCAATGGCCGCGGCCGGCCTGACCTGTAAAACTGGCTTCCGTGACGCTTTTTGCGCCGCTCGGCGTGACAGGACGGCTCCAAAGCCATAAGGAATGCCCCCCGCCCGGCATTTGGCGGAGTTTGGGCGCGGTGGAGAATTAAAGATGGCGTATGCGGGCCGGTTTCTGATGGCGGGCGTGATGGGGTGGCCCGTCATGCACTCGAAATCGCCGATGCTGCACAACTATTGGTTCCAGCAATACGGTCTCAACGGCACCTATGTGCCCCTCGCCATCGAGCCGTCAGGCCTCGGCGCCGCTCTGCGGGCGCTGCATCCCCTCGGTTTTGCCGGCTGCAACCTGACCATTCCGCACAAGCAGGAAGCCCTCAAGATCGTCGATGAGGTCGATCCCATCGGACGCAGCATGGGCGCGATTTCCTGCGTCGTCGTGCGGCCCGACGGCTCCCTGCGCGGCTCCAACAACGACGGCTACGGTTTCATCGAGAACATCCTCGAGCACGCGCCGCAGACCCGGTTCGATGCCGGCCCCGTGACCGTGATCGGCGCCGGCGGCGGCGCCAGGGCCGTCATCTGGGGCCTTGCCGAGCGCGGCGCCAAGGAAATCCGGCTGGTCAACCGCACCAAGGCTCGCGCCCAGAAGATTGCCGATGAATTCAATGTGTCGATCAAGCCGGTCGACTGGGCCGATCGCAATCTGGCGCTTGAGGACTGCAACATCGTGGTCAATACGACCAGCCAGGGCATGGTCGGCATGGCGTCGCTCGATGTCGATCTGGCACGCCTGCCCAGGCACGCGCTGGTCACCGACATTGTCTACACACCGCTCGAAACGCCGCTGCTGAGGGCGGCGCGCCAGCGCGGCAACCCGACAGTCGATGGCCTCGGCATGCTGCTGCACCAGGCCCGCCCGGCCTGGCAGGCATGGTTCAATCTCGACCCGAAGGTGACGCCGGAACTGCGCGCGATGATCGAAGCGACGCTTTAAGACACCACATCCAACACTAGGGTGTGTTGAGATTCATGTCAGACCGCGCCGAAAATGGCGGTTTTCGAGAACCGGAGCGGAGCGTACTTAAGTACGTGAGCACCGGAAGCGCAGAGAACTGGCATTTGCAGGCCGGTATCAGGTGAATATCAACACAGCCTACAGCTTCGCCATGTAGTGGTCCCACGTGCGCTTGAACAGGCTTGCGGTCCACAGTTTCTCCATCGCGGCCTTCTGGTCTTCGGCGTCGAAGACATAGGGCTTGCCGATCTGCAGCGCCATATATTGGCGCTGGGCGTTTTCCTCGAGATAGACCGCCAGCACGAAGGCCTCGACGATATCCTTGCCGACTGTCACGGCGCCGTGCGACTTCATCAACGCCGAGGCGCGCGGGCCCAGCACCTTCGCCAACGCGTCGGCCATCGGCCGCGTGTTGATCGACGACGGCGTGTCGAGCACCGGCGCCTCGCCCGGCAGAACGCCCTGGGCGAACACCGGTAGATAGGCATGCCCGGTCATGGTCAGATAGGTCGACCATTTCGGATGCGCGTGGACGACGGCCTTCACGTCCGGCCGGGCGCGATAGATGCCGGTATGAAGATGGAACTCCAGCGGCGGATTGGCGATGCCTTCGATCAGCTTGCCTTCCATATCGATGGTGACGATATCGTTCACCGTCAGGCGGCTGCGCTGGCAATTGCCCTGGTTGATCAGGATACGATCTTCCCCCACCCGGATGCTGCAATGGCCGTTGAAATCGATGATTTCCGCCTTTTCCAGCATGCGGATGCAGTCGACGAGCTGCTGACGTTCTGCCCCGAAAGGCAGCGCGTCTTGCCGAGCCTCTTGCAGGTCGCGGGTTTGCAGATTGGCCTGTGCCATGGTGCGATCTCCCATAATACCAAATTCGGCGGCACGTTGCTGGAGATGGCCCGATAAGTCAACGCGGACGCCAGTGCAGGCCCGGCTCTTGCACATTGAGCCGCGCCGTCAATTCATGCCATTGTCCGGCCCGAATGATTTCAGGAGACCACAATGACAAAGATCGCAGTCCTCGACGATTACCTCGACGTTGTGAAGAACTTCGGCGACTGGGCCAGCCTCGGCACTGACAGCGAGGTCACGGTCTTCAAGCACAATATTGCATCCATCGAGGAAGCCGCCCGCCTGCTGGCGCCGTTTCAGGTGCTCAGCCTGATGCGCGAACGCATGGCGCTGCCGCGCGCTTTGATCGAAAAACTGCCGAACCTGAAACTGGTCATCACCACCGGCGGGCGCAACCGCTCCATCGACGTCGCCGCCTGCACCGAACGCGGCATCGTGGTCTGCGGCACCCGCAGCGCCGATCCGGCCCCGACGGTCGATGTGGCCTGGTGGCTCATCCTCTCCGCCGCCCGCAATCTGCACCGCGAAGACCCCCATATGCGCGCCGGCGGCTGGCAGGAGAAACTCGGATTTTCCGTCGGCGGCAAGACGCTCGGCCTGATCGGCTTCGGCAATCTCGGCAAGCGGGTCGCCGCCGTCGGCAAGGCCTTCGGCATGGACATCATCGCCTGGAGCCAGAACTTGACAGCGGAAAAAGCCGAGGCCGGCGGCGCCAGGCTGGTGACCAAGGACGAACTGCTCGCCCAGGCCGATGTGATGAGCATCCATCTCGTGCTGAGCGACCGCTCGCGCGGCCTCATCGGCGCACGCGAATTCGGCCTGATGAAAAAGACCGCCATCCTGGTCAACACCTCGCGCGGCCCCATCATCGACGAGGTGGCGATGATCGATGCGCTGCAGGCCAAGCGCATCCATGCCGTCGGCGTCGATGTTTATAATGTCGAGCCGCTGCCCAAGGACCATATTCTGCGCACCTTGGAAAATATCGTGCTCAGCCCGCATCTGGGTTATGCGACGCAGGGCAATTACAAGAGCTATTTCGACGATACGATCGAGGCGATCGCTGCCTGGCGGGCCGGCAAGCCGGTGCCGCGCAAGATCGACACCGACTAAACAGGCGGCCGGAAACGGAAGGGTGTCATTCCCGACGCCTGCGCAGCAGGCGAGCGGGAAACCAGAGGCCAAGGAACGTCGCTGTCTCGTTGCCTCTGGATTCCCGCTCTGCGCTTCGCTTGGCGGGAATGACACCCCAAGGCTGAAGCGCAACAACGACAGCTCGCCAGCCAGAACAGAGCAAAATCATCAACTTGTGCCTGAAACACAAGGCTTTTGCGCGGCTCCGGCAAGATCGTTCAGGCGAGCGCGCGGCGCGGCGGCATCGCGCGAATCAAGAAACCGCTGGCAGGGTGCATCTTCTGGCACAACGCGATTCGCGAACGGAAGACAAGAGCACCATTCGGCTTGTGCGCCAGTATTTCTTGTGCGGTGCATGCAAAAAACGACTGTGAAATGCGGGTTTTTTCACCATGCGCTTTGGCAGAGTCACTCACATTGGTTAGTATGCCCCGGTTGATTCGAACCATTTTGATTCGATCTGGGAGATATCTATGGCTAAGAAAGCAGCAGTCGCTAAGCCGGCTGCGAAGGCGCCGGCAGCTAAGGCACCAGCAGCAGCTACCGTTACTTTGAAGCATCTGGCAGCGACGCTGTCGGTTGAGCATGAGCTGTCGAAGAAGCTGACCGAAACCGTCCTGACGGACATGGTCGATCTCGTCGTCAAGAACCTGAAGAAGGGCAGCCGCATCCGCATCGTCGGTCTCGGCATCCTCCAGGTGCGCAAGCGCGCCGCGCGCATGGGCCGCAATCCTGCGACCGGCGAAGCGATCAAGATCAAGGCGAGCAAGAAGGTTGCCTTCCGCGCCGCCAAGGAGCTCAAGGAAGCCGTCTGATCTGCCCGGAGGGCTTCAGAGGTCCTTCCAGCAATCGGTTGCAACCAAGCCTCGCTTTCGAGCGAGGCTTTTTTTGTATGCATCAGGTCAGTTGCAAGCGGCAGAAAGCCACCAGAAGCCCTCATCCTGAGGAGCAACGCTTGCGTTGCGTCTCGAAGGACGGGGGCGATACGCAGGACCTTCGGGCACGCCGCTCGGCATGTATTTCTCTGACGCCCCCGCCCTTCGAGACGGCGCTGCGCGCCTCCTCAGGATGAGGGCTCCTGGGGGATTACAATCGCTTACAAGGCCTTTAGCGCACTCCCCCTCGTCGCGATTCCCTCGCCCACCAAACCACGCTAATGTAAACCCAACGCCGGCTCGTCCGGTCTGGATAGCTATCTTCACTTTGGGGGAAACATGCGTCTGTTTGGTTGCTCGTGCTGCGGTTTCACATCTTCCTTTCGCTTCGCACCGGCGGATTCCGGCGGCACTTCGGCTCCCGTGCCGAAATCAGGCGGCGCGGTCGACCGCAAGGTCCTGGAAGAATTCGCCGCGGCCAGCCGCATTCTCGCCGACCAGGGCGTCGTCGACGCTTTCGGTCATGTCAGCATGCGCCACCCCGATGATCCCAACCGTTTCCTGATGGCGCGTGCCGTCGCCCCCGCCCTCGTCACCGCCGACGACATCATGGAATTCACGCTCGACTCCGTGCCCTGCGAGGACCGCGGCCGCAGCGGCTTTCTGGAACGCTTCATCCATGGCCAGATTCTCAAGGCCCGGCCCGACGTGATGTCGGTCGTCCACAGCCATTCGCAATCGGTGATTCCGTTCGGCCTCGTGGCAACGCCGCTGCGCGCCATGTTCCACAACGCCGCCTTCCTGGCCCAGGGCGTTCCGGTGTTCGACATTGCAAAGAATTTCGGCGCAACCGACATGCTCGTCGGCAATAACGACAAAGGCGTGGATCTTGCGAAAACCCTCGGCGACAAGCCGGTCGTGCTGATGCGCGCCCATGGCAGCGTCGCTGTCGGCCCGAGCCTGCCGGTCGCCATCTTCCGTGCGGTCTACACGGAAGTCAGCGCCCGCATGCAGACGGCGGCGACCCTGGTCGGCGGCGGCGGTCCCATCGCCGCGCTGAGCAAGGAGGAAGGCGCTCTCGCAGACGTCGTCAATCTCGGCGCCGCCAGCCGCGCCTGGGACATGTGGAAGCGGCGCGTCGGCGCCGCCTGATCGGTCAGGCTTTCTGTAAGCTTTTCTGCTTGGCCAGAACACGATCGACCATCTCGCCGCATTGGCCGAGGTAGTTCGCCGGATCGACCAGACGCGCGAGTTCCTCGCGCGTCTTATGC
>JAQGJO010000236.1 GCA_028290595.1 Hyphomicrobiales bacterium
AAAGCGGCAGGATGAGCATGCCGACCGGGATCTGCGCAAAGGTGGCGATGAGTGAGCCGGTGTAAAGCCCGAGCACCACATCGCTATTCTGCTCGAACAGGCGCGGACCCGGCAGCAGACCATGGATCAGCAATCCGCCGAGCAGCACAGCAGCGGAGTTCGACCCCGGAATGCCGAAACTGAGCAGCGGGATCAGCGAGGCGCTCGCCACCGTATTGTTGGCGGCCTCCGGCGCGGCGACGCCCTCGGGCGAGCCCTTGCCGAATTCTTCCGGGTGTTTCGACCAGCGCTTCGCCTCGTTGTAGGAAAAGAACGAGGCGATGGAGCCGCCGCCGCCCGGCAGCAGGCCTTCGATGAGGCCGACAAAACAGCCGATGCCTTGCGGCTTGGCCAGCCGTTTCATCATCGCCCAATCCGGCATGCGAATGCGGATCGAGGCGCCGGACGCGGCGGCATAACCTTTCGAGCCCGACTGGCGCAGCAGTTCGCTGAGCGCAAACAGGCCGACCATGATCATGATCGGCTTGATGCCGCTCAAAAGCTCCGGCCGGTCGAAGGTGAAGCGCGTGACGCCTGAGAGCGGATCGACTCCGATGGTCGCCACCATCATGCCGACGAGCGCCGCAGCAGCCCCCTTCAGCAACGACCCACCCGACAGCGATGCGATGATGCTGAGACCAAGCACGCCGAGCGCGCAATAGGACATCGGCGTGAAGGCGAGCGCCAGGCTGGACAGCGGCTGCGTCAACGCAATGAGCGTGAAGAGGCCGAACAGGGAGCCGACGACACCCGACCACAGCGAGATGCCGAGCGCCTCGCCGGCCTTGCCCTGCAGCTTCATCTCATAGCCGTCGACGACAGTGGCTGCGGCCGAATTGGTGCCCGGCGTGCGAATGAGAATGGCCGGGATCGAGCCACCATATTCGGCGCCGATGTAGACAGACGCCAGCAGCACGATCGCCGACATGGGATCTAGCGTATAGGTGAACGGCAGGATCAGCGCCATCGTCACCGAGGCGGACAGGCCCGGCATGGCGCCGCCGACGACGCCCCATACCAACCCGATGAGGGACGCAGGGATCAGCGGCGTGGTGACGAGAAGCATGAGGGATTTGAGAAGGCTTTCCATGGCTCAGCCCCCAAACAAGGTGCCGACGGGCTGCGCCACGCCGAGCACTTTCACGAAGATGAGCCAGAAGACGCCGGCGCCGCCGAAGGCGACGGCCAACGGCCGCCAGCCAAAGCCAATGCCTTCATAAAGCGACACGGCAAGGATGAGCACTGCGATCCCCAGGACGTAACCGGCAAAATAAGCGGCGACGAGGTAGAGAGAGCCGCAGGCGATCAGTCCCATGGCGCGCCACAGCGTGGCGACGCGCTCATCGTCGTCGTCGTCGTCACCGCCGGCGTGGACGACCTTGCTGCGCAAGGCCAGAACACCACGCACGATGATCGCCAGCGACACCAGCGCCAGCGCGCCGGCGAGCACCAGGGGAATGCCCTGCGCGCCGACATCGTCGGAGAGGCTGCTGCGTGGAATTTCGCCGGTGCCGTACCAATAGAGCAGCGCCAATGCGAGCAGTGCGATACCGCTGCCGATTTCCTTGTTCACGCGTCGCTCCCGATATCCGTTTCTTTACGCTTGATATCTACTTGGACAATCACTTGATGACGCCGGTTTCCTTCAGGAAGGCTTCCGACTCTTTGGCGAAATTCTCGATCAGCGCATTGGCGGCAGCAGCGCCGCGAAAATCGACGATCAGACTTTCGGCTTCATAGGTCTTCTTGTAGGCGGGATCGGCCATCATTTTGGGCAAGGCCTGCTCCCAAACGGCGATGATCTCCGGCGGCAGGCCTTTCGGACCCGCCAGACCGCGGAACTTGTGAACCACGGCGTCAAAACCCTGTTCCTTCACCGTCGGCATGTCGGGAAAATCGACGAGACGCTCGCTATTGAAGGCGCCGAGCAGCCGCACCTTGTTGCCGGCCAACTGGGCGCGCAATTCCTGCACCTCGCCGACGCCTGCATCGAGCGTGCCGTTGAGGACATTGATCATCATGTCTCCGCCGCCCTCATGCGAGACGATGGCCGCATTGACGCCGGCGACGCGCTTGAGCTGTTCGGCCGCCTGCCGCTCCAGCGAAGCAGGATTGGCGACGCCCCAGCGGCCGCGCGAGGCGCGCGCCTTGTCGATGACATCCTTGACGCTTTTGAACGGGCCGTCGGTGCGCGTATAAAGCACTTCCGGATCGGCGAACATTACGGCCAGCGGCTGCATATCATGCCAGGTGTGCGGCGGCTTCGACATCAGTGAGGTGTAAATATAGGTCGGCGTGATCGCATAGAAGATCGAGCCGTCCGGCTTCGAGGTCGCGACCTTGCTGATGGCGCGGGCGCCACTGCCGCCCTGCACGTTGTCGACGACGAAGGTGGCATCGATATAACGACCGAGATGTTTCACCATCTCGCGCAGAAACACATCGCTGCCACCGCCGGGCGACGAATGCGTGACCAGAGTCACCACCTTGTGAGGATAAGGCGCGGCCTGGGAAAAGGCCGCGACCGAAGACAAGATCAACGCCGAGACCGCCAATCCAATTGAGCTGGCGATCCACCTTCCCGCTTGTTTCATCTCCGTCTCCTCCCCATTGATTTTGTAACTGGTCTATTGAGCGGCTTCTCCGTGCGCGGCATGGGCGCCATCGAAGACCATCAGTTCCGCCAGCCGCGCTCCGTCAGGCAGCGTTTCGAGTGTGTTGACCGCTTCCAGCAGTCTCACTTGCGCGGCAGTGTCGAGCGCACCTTCCGCGCACATGCGGAACTTGCCTTCGAGGTCGGCATCGGAAATCGGGTTGAGCGGCCCGCCGCGATAGCGCTCGTCGGCCCATTGCACCAGGGTGCGGCCGTCCTTGGTATCGACCTCGATGCGCGAGCGGATGAGATCGTAGCCAAGCGCATCGATTTCCGGATCGCCGTGTACCTGCGTGCGCTTCTGCATGTCCTGCATGGCGGGCGAGGCGACGAAAGCGTCCATGAATTCGTGGTGGCTGGCGCGGCGCTTCAGCACCATCATGCACAGCAGCGCCGGCATGGAGAATTTCGCCTGCAGATGATTGACCGCCACCGGATAGCGGATAGGTTCCAGAATATTCTTACCGGCATAAAAGCGGATACGCTCGACCTGCTCGGGCTTGAGATCGTTATCCAGCACCAGTTTCAGCATGGCGTCCATGGACTGATGGGTGACAATGCCCGACGGAAATGGCTTGATGCTGACGCCAGGATCGACAATCGTCAGTGTCTTGCCAAAACCCTGCGAAATCTTCGAGGGATCGAAACCCTCGCCCATCACCGAGAAGAAACCCCACTGGCCATCGAGCACAGTCGGATCGGCGGTGAAGCCGCGCGCGGCCAGCAGCGCCGCCGTCACGCCGTTCTCTGCCGCGCGGCCGACATGTAGGGGCTTGGTCATGGTGCCGAACGAGGCGCGGATGCCCGCCGCCATCGAGGCGGCGATGCCGAGCGCATGGGCGAGCTGGTCGCCTTTCAGCCCGAGCAGTTTCGACGCGGCTGCGGCGGCGCCGAAAGTGCCGACCGTGCCGGAGGAATGATGGCCGCGGCGATAGTGCTTCGGCAGCATCCATTCGGAAATCTTGCTCTCGACTTCGAAGCCGGTCTGGAAGGCGAGCATGAAGCTTCGGCCATCCACACCGCCTAAGCGTTGCGACATCACCAGCGCCGCCGTCAGCGGCGGCACGGAAGGATGGGTGAGCAGGCCGTAGATGTGGGCCGGATCGCGCGACACTTGTGTATCGTCCCAGTCATGGGCATGGCCGGCAGTGCCGAGCACACGCGCGGCAATCGCCGCCGGCGCCCGCTGTTTGCCGCCCGACAGCAGCAGCGCATCGGGCCTTCCGCCCTGCTCCACCGCTTCATCAACGAGAATATGGACCGAGTGTTCGGACGCACCCGCCAGCATGACGCCGAGCGTGTCGATCATGCAGCGCTTGCCGATGCGCAGCGCCTCCGCCGGCAGATCATCGTAACGGACGTTCTCAATGAAGGAGACGGCCTGCGACGTGATGGCGGTTTGCGGGGTGGACATGGAACGGGAGCCTTTCTTTTCTATTTGGCGGTTTTTGATTTGGCAGTTTTGGCGGTTCTTGAATTGGCAGTTCTTGAATTGATTTGGCGCGCCGGTTTGGCTTGCGCGGCGGCGATGAGGCGCGCCTTGGCACGGGCCACATGGGCGTTGAAGGCTTCGCGGGCGCGGACGGGATCGCGGGCGGCGACCGCCTCGACCATATCGCGATGCTCGGCATTGGAAACCGAAAGACCGCCGCCCTGCACCAGCGAGCGGGCGCGGAACAGATGCAGCTTCTTGACGAGATCGCCGTAGGAGGCGGCGAGAACCGGATTGTCCGTCGCCCCGACAATGAAGGTGTGGAAGGCGAGATTGAGCGGATAATAAGCGTCGAAATCCATCGCCGCCGCAGCCGCATCCATATCGTCGAGAAAGCCGCGCAGGCGCGCGATCGTCTCGGGGTCGGCGTGCTGGGCCAGCAGCTCGCCGGCCAGTCCGAACAGCGCGGCGCGCACGTCGTAGATAGCCAGCGCCTGTTCGAGTTCGAGCTTGCGGACGAAAAAGCCGCGATTGGGCACCTGATCGATCAGGCCCGATGACATGAGTGAGCGCAGCGCCTCGCGCAGCGGCCCGCGGCTGACGCCGAACCGCGCCGCCAACGCATTCTCGTTGACCCGCTCGCCCGGCGCGATGACGCCGCCCAGGATGACTTTCTCAAGCTCGCGCTCAAGCACGCCCGGCAGGCTTTGGGTGCGCAGAATGGTGAGATCGTCCAAGGGGCGTTTCCGGCGTTAGTTATCCGGCGGCCAGATGATATTGCCGATTGTAAATTGTCAACAATTTACTTTAAGCTATTGGAACTCTCGCTTCTCTGGGAAGGGAAGACGCTTCTCCGGTACTTCGCGCTGCTGCTATCCATCCATGCCGGGCGTCGTAAGCGGCTTTACGGACAAACTGGCCGTGGACCTGTCGCGCAAGCTGCGCCCACTCGAAACATCAAAAATGTCGGTCTAGGCCCTCCCCAAAGAATGCGTGTCGGCGGATGTAGCTTTTTGCCCCAACGGCCACGTCGGGTAAAACCGAAGCGGTCGCCGAAATCAATTACGCAACATGGTAGAAAGACGCTGTGCTGCGGCAGGTGAAACGCGCGTCAACGCGCGAAGTTGCCCATCGATTAAATTAGATGGCAAACTGGCGACAACGCTCCGTTTCTACACTCTCACCGTCAGGTGAATGGCTATCCCAGAAGATCACGAAAGCTCTCATCTACCGAGGCCTATGCTGACGCCATTTTAGAAGAACATTTTGTACGAGGGATTGGATGAGGCCGCAAACTATCGCGTTGGTCTGGCTGTCTCTTGGCCTAGCGTTGGGGACGGTGCTGGGGGTTACATTCAGCGCGACAGCGAGGCGAGTAGTTCAGATCGTAAAAGCTGAATTTGCTGCGCCGGATCGGCGAGCTTTGTTGAAACGATCACCGCCGCCCGGTTCCATCGCGATCATTGGCGACAGCCATATCGAAGCCGGGCCTTGGGAAAGGCTAATAGGACCGGACTTCTCTAATTATGGCATTGGCGGCGATACAACAATTGGTGTGATCAACAGGCTCGACGAAATAGGCGGAAAACGCGCTGTTCTCTTGATCGGCGTGAACGATATTCTTAGAGGAGAATTGGCTCCGGAGGTTGCAACGAATATCGCGATTATTGTCGAGCGCCTGCAAAGGCCCGTGCTCCTGATTTCGCTGATACCGGTCAAAGGCACGCTGGCCAAACATAACTCGACGCTCAAACAGCTAAATGCTTTGATCAGGATGAACTGCAACCCGCAGAACTGCGCTTTTCTTGATATTTGGCCAGCGATGGAGGTCAACGGGACACTCAATCCAGAATTCGCGGAGGACGACGTTCACCTGAACATTGAAGGCTACCGTATCGTCGCTAAACTCATTACCGCGGCTTTCGGCGACGGGACGGCTAGGTAACTACGTTCGGCGTCCTGCCGGTGAACGGCCACCCGTTAAAATCGGCAGAGTTTTTGGGATTTCACTGGCTACGCCAAATAGCATGGCTGGGACGAAGCGCCTCCTAACCCGTCCTCGTGGGAACGACAGTCCCTTCTCACTGCGCCGTCAGTGCCCGACGTCAGTATCCTCACCATGGACAGCTCTCCTGCCGGGATGCCCCTGGTTCGCTGTGTCCTGCGCCAGCCTGTCGACGTAGGCGATGCCGATCGCCGAGATGATGAACACCGTGTGGATGATCGTCTGCCACATGATGCCGCTTTCGGTATAATTCGTGGTGCGGCCGGCGGTGCCGAGATTGCCGGCCTCGATGAAGGTGCGCAGCAGGTGGATGGAGGAAATGCCGATGATCGCCATGGCGAGCTTGATCTTCAATACACCGGCGTTGACATGGCTCAGCCATTCCGGCTCGTCGGGATGGCCTTCAAGATTGAGGCGCGACACGAACGTCTCGTAGCCACCGACGATCACCATCACCAGCAGGTTGGAGATCATCACCACGTCGATCAGGCCGAGCACGACGAGCATGATCTGCTGCTCGCTGAAATCGGTGGCGTGAATGATCAGGTGCCACAGCTCCTTGAGGAACAGCACCACGTAAACGCCCTGCGCCACAATCAGCCCGAGATAAAGCGGCAGTTGCAGCCAGCGCGAGCCGAAAATCATCAACGGCAAAGGTTGCAGTCTTTTGGGTTGCATCTGTTTGCGGATGGGCACGTCGGACATTTTCGATCCTTGTTATGGGGTCTTTTGATACCGCATCGCTTTTTGCGAAAAACCGGCGTCCACTTTTTCGCGCGATGCTCTCGAACGTCGGCGGCGGAAGAAACACGGTTATGACAAGATACGATGTATGCCGTCGCTGCAACGGCTCTACATCACCGTCCACAAAAACACCGGCAGGAAGGCGAGCGAGATGAAGGTCGAAAGCACCACGACACCAGCCACTTCCTCCGGCTCGTTGTTGTAGCGCGCCGCCCACAGATAATTCAGCACGGCGGGCGGCATCGACGACTGGATGACGATGACGCCGCGCGCCAGACCGTCGAGGCCAAGCAGCCACGCCACGCCCCAGCCGATGGCAAAACCGCCGATCAATCGCGCCAGCGCGAAAATCATACTGCGCTTCCACGACGTGATCTTCAGGCTCGCCAGCGAATAGCCAAGCGACATCAGCATGAGCGGAACCGTGATGCCGCCGAGCAGGCCGAGCGAACGCTGCACGATCGGCGGCAGCGACCAGCCGGTCCACAGCAGCAGCAGCGCGGCGAAGATCGCCCAGATGATCGGCATGCGCACCACATCACCGGCCTTCAGGCCGCCGGCAGCGATCGCCTGGCCGAAGGTGTAATTGGTCATGCTGGAGAGGGCGAAATAGCCGATGGCGAGCGCCAGCCCGGTCTGGCCGAAGGCGAACAGGCACATGGGCAGGCCCATATTGCCGCCGTTGGCCCAGATCAACGAGGGCAGATAAACCGGAATCCGCTCGCCCAGCGCGCGCACCAGCGCATAGCCGCAGAGCGCCGTCACGCCCATGGTCAGTACCGAGGCGAGCCCCATGGTGCCGAGCGTGCCGAAGGTCAGGCCGGAGCGGGTCAGCGTGTCGATGACCAGAGCCGGCGTCGATACCGTGTTGACGAGCAGCGCGACGAAGCCGGAATCGAGCGGCTTGCCGCCGCGCGCCCACAGATAGCCGACGAAGGCGATCAGAAAGACCGGCCCGACGACGTCGAGGAGAATGTTGAAGATCTGCATGGAGGCCCTGATGAAGGCCCTGCCCTAACGGCTGAGGGTGCTCCATGCAAGCGCGCCGGTGTTCCAGGGTGTGCTGAGATTCACGTCAGACCGCGCCGAAAATGGCGGTTTTCGAGAACCGGAGCGGAACGTACTTAAGTACGTGAGCACCGGAAGCGCAGAAAGCCGGCATTTGCAGGCCGGTATCACGTGAAGATCAGCACACCCTAGTCGAAGCGCCAGTTAAAGCCGCCGCCGTCGGGCGGATCGGGATAGTTGGCGTCCTTGCAGCGATAGCCGACGAAGCATTTCGGATTGTCGCGGGTGGCGATCCAGTCCGGCATGATGATTTCCTGCGGCGTGCAATAGGCGCGGGTCGCCACGTAGCGATCGAAGCGCCGCGACGCATTGCCGAGGATGACCGCGCCTTGCTGCACGACGACATTCTTGGCCTGGTCGCAGGTCATCGACATGGTGTTGAGCCGAGCCTGGGCGGGCGCAGAGAGCGTAGTCAGGATCAGAGCGGTGACCGCAAGTTTACGCATGGATTTTTCCCGTTGGACTGAATGCTAATTGTCGCGATCGGTTGAAATTTCCTTGCAGGTATAGCCGATGAAGCAGCGCCGCTGGTCGGCGGTCGCGACAAATGCTGCCTCGTTGTTTTCAGTCGGCGTACAGTAGGCGCGGCTGGCAACATAACGGTCGTACACATTGGGACCGGTGCCTATGACGGCGTAGCCGTGCGAGGCGACTATGCCCGCCGTCTGGGCGCACGTCATATCGACCGAATTGGGCCGTTCCTGCGCAGCGGCAAGGCCGGAAAGCCCAAAGGAAAAACAGATGGCAGCAAGGTTTCCTGCTGCCGCAAGTCTACGAGCGTTCCTAATCGGTCCCATGATCGAATCGTTCTCTGTTATGCCGACGCAAGACCATAACCGATCTTGCGCCACCAGCCCCAGTCTTAGCCCCTGAAACTGCGGGTCATTTCCTTGCAGCGATATCCCACGAAACAGGCGTTGGAGTCACGTGTCGCCACCCAGTCCGGCACCGTGATTTCGGTCTGGGTGCAGAAGCCACGGCTGGAGACGTAGCGGTCGTAGGTCATCGGGCCGGTGCTCATGACGACGGCGCCGCGGGCCTTCACCAGTCCGGCGGCCTGGGCGCAGCTCATGGCAGTCGAATTCGGCCGCCCCTGAGCAAAAGCCGCCCCTGACTGGAATGTCATCAATGCCGTTAAAATCATAAATGAAATCGTGCGCATGGCTTCCTCCTCCAAACACCGGAACAGCATCCCCCTGCTCCGCGTCTAAAATTAGGCGCCTTCCGCTGCCCGGCCATGACCGCGCCGATCACAACAGCGCGAGGGGTCACTTCACGGCGGCGAGCGCAAATGCATGGGCAACGGCCTTGGTGTCGTAGTACTCGCGGAACATGGTCAGTTTATCGCCCGAATAGGTGAACAGATGCATCCATTCGCTTTGGGCCGGCATGCCGTTGGTCTTGAACGTCGCAGCGCTGAAGCCCAGCACGGCACAGAAATCATTGCCCGGGAAAAACATGCGCGGTGCGAACGTCGTGAACGTCATGTTGTCGCTCAGCGCTTTGAAAAAGCTGGCGGCCCCTTCCTTGCCGTTACGCGTGCCGCCCCACGGGAACGTCTCCGCGTCGCTGTTCGAACTCCATTCGATGTCGGGATGCATGGCGTCAAGCAGGGCCGGCAGATCGCCGCGCTCGAAGGCGGCGTAAAGATCCTGCGTCATTTTCAAAGCGTCAGTCATCGTCCTCTCCCCCTAGCGTTTTCCGATCCTTTTGGATCGGAAAGACGCGTCTAGTAAAATGAGAGCATTTTCTTCACGCGAACCGGTGTCCACTTCGCTTGAAAATGCTCCTGCAGAGGCCGCTCAGGAAGCTGATGCGGCACGCCGTGAAGAGTACACGACGCACCGCATTGCGCATCAACGATGTATAGCTTAACCGTGCGCCGGATAGTCGATATAGCCTTTGGCGCCGCCCCAATAGACGGTCTTCTGGTCTGCTGACGCCAGTTCCAGCCGGTCGCGGAAGCGGCGCGGCAGGTCGGGATTGGCGAGGAAGGGCTTGCCGAAGACGATGGCGTCGGCGTCGCCCGACTGCAGCGCAGCCTCGGCTTTCTCGAGATCGAAGCCGGCTCCCGCCATATAGACGCCCTTGAACGCGCCCCGCATTTCGTGGACCTCGTAACCGCCCTGCTTCGCCCCATGCAGATAGGCGATGCCGCGGCCCGAGAGTTCGCGCGCCAGGATCGGATAGACGTCTTCGGCGTCGGGCTCCTGCACGTCGTTGAACTTGATGCGCGGCGACAGTTTTATGCCGGTGCGATCCTTGCCGACGGCGGCGCAGACATGGTCGATGACTTCGAGCAGGAAGCGCGTCCGGTTGGCCGGGCTGCCCCCGTATTTGTCGTCGCGCTGGTTGATCGTGGGGTCGAGGAACTGATGCACCAGATAGCCCGATGCGCCGTGAACCTCGACGCCGTCGAACCCGACCTCCATCGCCCGCTTGGCGGCCGCACCGAATTCGGCGGCGACAGCGGAAATCTCGTCGGTCTCGAGCGCGCGCGGCACGACGAAATCCTTTGGGCCGTCGTCGGTCTGGTTCTTGCCCTTGATGGCGATGGCCGAGGGCGCAACCGGCAGCACGCCGCCAGGCAGCATCTCGGGCAAAGCGACCCGGCCGGTGTGATAGAGCTGCGCGAACATGCGGCCGCCCGCGGCATGAACCGCGCTCGTCACCTTGCGCCAGCTTGCGAGCTGGGCGTCGGTCACCAGGCCCGGCGTGCGGACATAACCCTTGGCCATCGGCGATGTGTAAATCGCCTCGCTCAGGATCATGCCGGCCGAGGCGCGCTGGGCGTAGTAATCGGCGACAATGTCGAGCGGCACGCCATCGGCGTCGGCGCGCGACCTCGTCATCGGCGCCATGACAATGCGGTTGGGCAATTCAAGCGCCCCGACCCGCAACGGATCGAACAATGAAGACATGCATCCTCCGCCTGCAAATGCAGGTTTGATCAGTGAGTTTCGATCCTCACGATAACGGCGAAGTCTGCTTCAGGCCAGCACTCTCAGCGCAGAGCTTTCAAGGCAGATCTACCCGCATAGCGCGCCTGGCTGCCCAGTTCCTGTTCGATGCGGATCAACTGGTTGTACTTGGCGGTGCGGTCGGAGCGCGCCAGCGAACCGGTCTTGATCTGTCCGCAATTGGTGGCGACGGCGAGGTCGGCGATGGTCGAATCCTCGGTCTCGCCGGAGCGGTGCGACATCACCGCCGTATAGCTGGCGCGATGGGCCATATCGACTGCCGCCAATGTCTCGGTCAGCGTGCCGATCTGGTTGACCTTGACGAGGATGGAATTGCCGACGCCCTTGGCGATGCCTTGCGACAGGCGCTCTACATTGGTGACGAACAGGTCGTCGCCGACGAGCTGGCACTTCTTGCCGATGGCGTCGGTGACGAGCTTCCAGCCGTCCCAATCGTCTTCGGACATCCCGTCCTCGATGGTGACAATCGGATAGTCGCCGACGAGCTTGGCGAGATAGGCCGATTGTTCGGCGATCGTGCGGGTCTTGCCCTCGCCTTCGTAGTGATATTTGCCGTCCTTGAAGAACTCGGTCGCGGCGCAATCGAGGCCGAGATAAATGTCCTGGCCGACTTTGAAGCCGGCGTCGGAAATCGCCTTCATGCAGAAGTCGAGTGCGGCTTCGGCGCTCGGCAGGTTCGGCGCGAAGCCGCCTTCGTCGCCGACATTGGTGTTGTGGCCGGCTTTCTTCAATCCGGCCTTGAGGCCCTGGAACACTTCCGAGCCCCAGCGTACCGCTTCGGCAAACGACGACGCGCCGACCGGCAGGATCATGAATTCCTGGAAGTCGATCGGATTGTCGGCATGGGCGCCGCCGTTGATGATGTTCATCATCGGCACCGGCAGGACGCGGGCCGACGTGCCGCCGACATAGCGGTAGAGCGGCTGGCTGCAGGTTTCCGCCGCCGCCTTGGCGACAGCCAGCGAGACGCCGAGAATGGCGTTGGCGCCGAGCTTCGCTTTGTTAGGCGTGCCGTCTAGCGCCAGCATGGTCTCGTCGATGTTGACCTGATCCTCGGCATCCAGGCCGGTAATCGCCTCGAAGATCGTCTTGTTGACGTTCTCCACGGCGGTCAGCACGCCCTTGCCGCCGTAGCGGGACTTGTCGCCGTCGCGCAGTTCGACCGCCTCATGGGCTCCGGTGGAGGCGCCCGAGGGGACGCCGGCGCGGCCGAAGGATCCGTCTTCCAGCACGACATCCACTTCGATGGTGGGATTTCCGCGGCTGTCGAGAATTTCGCGGGCGGTCACATCGATAATGGCGGTCATGGGGTCTCTCGGTCGTAGGAATCGTGGGAAGGGATTGATGCGCTAGGCGGTAGCAGAAAACACGCCGCGTTTCCTTAACCGGCTTTGCTGGGGAAGAAAACTGTCGCCAAAATCGATGACAAAATTGCAAATTTGTCATCGAATGACCCGCCGGAGGCCAAAACCATTGCGCTTTCGCACGCCTTTGCCTAGTTCAGGCCCATCCATTCCCGCGAAAGCCGATCATAGCCATGGCCAAAGCCAGCAAGACCAAATCCGCGCCGAAGTCCGCAGCCGTCAAGAATGCACCGGTGCCGCATCTTCTCGGCAGCTCCGCCACCATGCCGGCGAGTCCTGAAGAGGCCGAGCTGGAG
>JAQGJO010000254.1 GCA_028290595.1 Hyphomicrobiales bacterium
TTGCGCGAGAACACGGTCAGGATGAGAATCTTGATGTCGAACCATATCGACCAGTGGTCGATATAGGTCAGATCGTGCTCGACGCGGGCGCGCATCTTGTCGTCGGTGTCGGTCTCGCCGCGACAGCCGTTGACTTGCGCCCAGCCGGTGATACCGGGCTTGACGTTGTGGCGGCGCGCATAGAGGGCGATATTGCGGACATATTGCTGATCGTGCGCCATGGCGTGCGGACGCGGGCCGACAAGCGACATGTCGCCACGGATGACATTCACCAGTTGCGGCAATTCGTCGATATTGCAGCGGCGAATGATGCGGCCGATGCGGGTGATGCGGCTATCATTGGCGCTCGCCTGCTTGATCGTGCGGCCGTTGTCGAGCGTGCTCATGGAGCGGAACTTGAAGATGTTGAACGGCTCCTGGTTGAAGCCGTAACGGCGCTGGAAGAACAGGACGGGGCCGGGCGAATCGAGCTTGATCGCGATCGCGACGAGCGCGAGCAGCGGGCTGAGGAGCAGAAAGGCAATTGTGCCGACGACGATATCGAAGGCGCGCTTGGTCAGGATTTCGAAGGTCGACAGCGGCCGGCGCACCAGATGCAGGCTTGCGATATTGCCGACGCGTTCGATGTGCATGTCGTTGAAGCGGTCCAGAATCCGCTCCGGTCCCAGATGAATGGCGGCGGGCACGCGCAGAAAGGCGTTGATGCAGGCGTCGATGGTTTCCTTGTTCGACCACGGCACCAGGATGAAGACTTCTTCCGGCTTCAGAACGCGCGCCGATGCTGCGGCCAACGCCAGATCGTCGGCCAGACTGTCGGGGCCGCGCAGCACCGATGAGGCGACAATGCGCATGCCCAGATTCCACGGCTCGTAATGGCTGGTGAAGCGATTGATCTCTTCCTCGAAACCGACCAGGCAAATGCGCTTCTGGGCGATGCCGCCGTTGCCGAACCGGTCGGTCACGATACGCACCAGGGTCAGGCGCACGACGAGCACGCTCAGCAGGCCGCCGGCATAGAAGAAGACGGCGGTGCCGCGCGAGAAGTCCGCGCTGGTCTTCATCAGGAAGGCCAGCATGAACGCGCTGGCAAAGGCGACATTCCACATCAGCAGGGTGCGCTTGAAGTGGCCTCTGAAGCTTAGGTAATGGGCGAAGACATAGTCGCGCCGCATGAGGCTGGGCACGAGAAAGAGGGCGGCGACGACATAGCCCTGGTTGTCGAAACTATGGAGAGCATGGACAGCACTGGAACTGGTGTAGGCCAGCGCATGGTAGGCAAGGATGGAGGCGGCAGCGCTGATGAGAATGGCGCCCGCGTCGGTGGCTGCCGCCACGGCGGAAAAAAAGATCCGGACGATGGCGGGATTGTCGGCCAATACCGAAGACAGGCGGCGCCACCGGCCTGCCGAATAGGCCGCCGGTTCCTGATTGAAAGACACAAAATTCGTGTTGGCCAAGGTAGTTGCCCCGGATTGAAACAGAGACGCTTCGCCGTGAAACAATTGAAGGCGCGGCGTCGTGCGGCATTGAGGAGGCTGCAAACGACAAGCCGCGGCGCTCTGACAGGGCTCAAGCCTCTTGACCGAGGCAGGCCGAACGAAGCATCGTCAGGCTGGAAATTCAGGGGTTGGTTATGCAAATGAATTTGAAAATTCTGGCGATGGCGGGCCTGGCGGCTCTCGGGCTGGCGGAAACAGTGGAATTGGCGCAATCACGCCCGATTATGCCGGCCGAAAACCGCTATCAGCCCTATACCGGGGCGCTTCCGCTCTGCGAGGATCCGGACGTCTTGGCCAAGATTCAGGGCCGATTCGCCGAAAAAGAGTCAGGCTATTGGAATTCGGCCCTTCAAATCGTCGGTTACGACCGGATTCACGAAAGCGGCTATCGCACCACGGGGTTGGACTATATTCCCCGCCGCTACTGCACCGCCCGCGCCTATATGAACGACGGGCGCAAGCGCGAGGTCACCTATTGGGTCGGCGAAAACCTCGGCATGGTCGGCTTTGGCCTGACCTGGTGGCCGAAATGGGGTGTGGAATGGTGCGTTGCCGGTCTCGACCGCAATTATGCCTATGGGCCTGCCTGCCGGGCCGCAAGGCGCTGAGCCTGGGGACTGCCGCATATGACCGAGCCGTTCAGGCCCGCCCTGCTGCTGCTCACCTGCCTGAGCGTTGTTTTTACGGGCATTTTCTTGAGCGCGTTGCCGGCCTCGGCGCAGTTTCGTGGTGGATCGGGGGGCGGGCGCGACGATTGCGTTCTCGACCGCTGCCAGGATCGCGACGACCCGCAGCGGCGCGCACCGCGCGGCGACCGGGATAATTCTCGCAGCGATCGTGATCAGTCTCGTGGCGATCAGTCTCGTGGCGATCAACCTCGCGGCGGTCAGTTTCGCCGCGGCCAGGCTGGCGGCGGCGCTCCGGGGCAGTTCGATTTCTATGTTCTGGCTTTGAGCTGGTCGTCGAGCTTCTGCGCCAACGGCGACAATCGCGGCCGCGATCAATGCCAGATCGGATCGAATAATGGTTTCGTCGTCCACGGGCTGTGGCCGCAATACGATCGCGGCTTTCCCTCCGATTGCGACAGCCCGGTGCGCAATCTGCCGGCGAGCGTGATGCGCGATGCTGCCGGCGTGTTCCCGGAAGAGGGCCTGGCGCGCTACGAATGGCGCAAGCACGGCACCTGTTCGGGCCGTTCTCCGGGCGATTATATCGCCGACGTCCGTCGCGCCCGCGACAAGATCGCCATCCCTGAGGATTTACAGCAGCCGAAATCCTCGCGGCGCCTGGCGCCGCTCGATATTCAGCGCGCCTTCATCGACGCCAACCGCGGGCTGCGGCCCGGCATGATGACGGTGGCTTGCCAGCGCGGCATGCTGCAGGAAGTGCGCATCTGCCTGAGCAAGGACCTGCGCGACTTCGTGCCCTGTCCGGAAGTGGCGCGTTCGGCCTGCCGGTCGCAGCAGATCAATGTTCCGGCCGTCAATTAGGTTTGCGTGTGCTAAGGACTGGCGATGAACTATCGCCATATCTTTCACGCCGGCAATTTCGCGGATGTTTTCAAACATGCGATCGTGGCGCGCATTCTCGTCTATCTGATGCGCAAGGATGCGGCGCTGCGCTATCTCGATACCCTTGCCGGCATCGGCAGATATGTTCTGGCCTCCGAACAGGCAGATAAAACCGGCGAATTGCGCGATGGTGTTGCGCGTTTCGCCTAGGCAAAGAGTCC